>NZ_JBFTIK010000011.1:0-131061 GCF_056394725.1 Arthrobacter sp. 10N418 | reverse complement strand
CCTTCGGCGCGAGAAAAGCATTAGGGTGGGACACGAAGACCTCCGTTTGTGGAACTGGACTCTAGACAAGCCCCACTCCACTCGGAGGTCTTCTTCATGTCACCCCACCACGCCGAATGTCACCAACCTCCGTGGGTAATACACCTAGGGGGCGTGTTCTTCGGCTGGCTGGGGGACAAGATCGGCCGGCAGAAGGTCCTGTCCATGACGCTCATCATCATGGCGGCCTCCACGTTCATCGTTGGCCTGCTCCCCGGATACGCGGTCCTTGGAATGTGGGCCGCAGTGCTCCTGGTGGTGACCAAGCTCGTCCAGGGCTTCTCCACCGGCGGCGAATATGCCGGTGCCACGACCTTCGTCAGTGAGCACGCCCCCGACAGCCGCCGGGGGTTTTTTGCCAGCTTCCTGGACCTCGGCAGCTACATGGGCTTCGCCCTCGGGGCAGCCCTGGTTTCCCTGCTGCAGGTCCTGCTCGGCCAGCCCGCAATGGAGGGCTGGGGCTGGCGGATCCCGTTCCTGATCGCGGGGCCGCTCGGGCTCGTGGCCATCTACTTCCGACTGAAAATTGAGGAATCCCCCACGTTCCAGGCCAGCCTGGACGCCCAGGCCTCCGGTGGCGCGGCGGAGGGCGCGGCGGCAGCCAAGGGTCCCGTGGCGATCCTCGCCTCCCACTGGCGCAGCATCCTCCTGGCGATGATCCTGGTGGCTGCCGCCAACACCGTCGGCTACGCACTGACGTCCTACATGCCGACGTACCTCACGGCCACCAAGGGCTATGACGAACTGCATGGAACGCTGCTGACCATTCCGATCCTGGTCGCGATGTCTGCGGCCATCCCGCTGACGGGCCGGCTTTCGGACCGGATCGGCCGCCGCCCGGTGCTGTGGATCGGTTCACTCGGGACCGTGATCCTGGCGATCCCGGCGTTCCTGCTGATTGGTGTGGGGGAGATCTGGTCCACGCTCCTCGGGCTGGCGCTCGTCGCCTTCCCGCTGACGTTCTATGTCGCGAACCTGGCCTCGGCGCTGCCTGCACTGTTCCCCACGGCCAGCCGGTACGGCGCCATGGGCATTGCCTACAACTTCGCCGTGGCAATTTTTGGCGGGACGGCCCCGTTCATCATCGCCGCCCTCATCGCCTCCTCCGGAAACGACATGATGCCGGCCTACTACCTGATGGGCACCTCCGCCGTTGGCGCAGTGGCGGTCTACTTCATCAGGGAAACGGCCGGAAGGCCGTTGCTGGGTTCCATGCCGAGCGTTGATTCGCTGCAGGAGGCCCACGAGCTGGTCGCGGGCCAGGACGCCAACGAAAACCTCGATCTCAACGAAATGCCCTTCGACCACACGTACGAGCCTGCGGCCGCGCCGGAGGAGCTGCCGAACACGGCGGAAGACACGAAGGACACCACGGCAGGCTAAGGGCTGAAGTTGTGCTGCGTCTGCGTTGCTGGCTTGCGGTGCCGGTCACGGGGTACCCCGTTGCCGATGTCTTGAATCAGCCGGCGCGTCGGCGGCTGCCCGTCGCCGGAGCCGGTCGGGGACGACCACGAGCAAGATGAGCAGCACGGCCAACAGTCCCGCCCCGGCGGTGAGCCCTGCCGTCCGCCCGGCGGTGACATCAAAGACGAGGGCCGAGGTCCCCACGCTCAGCAATGCGACGCCGCCCAGCGACACTTTCGCGATGTTGTCGGCACTGGACACCAGGGTGGCCTTCAACCGCATCCGGAAGAGCCGGCGGTGCACGCTGACCGGAAGCAGGATCGTCGCGGTGGTCAGCGCGGCCAGCACGACATTCGTGAGGTACAGGCCGGTCTCGAAGCTGTCCAAGCTCGCAAACCGGGCCTGGAAGGGAAGGGTCAGGAGGAACCCCGCAAGGATCTGCACGCCGGTCTGCAGCACCCGAAGCTCCTGCAGCAGTTCCATCCAGTTGCGGTCGAGTTGCTCTTCGGCCGTCTCATTACGTCCGTCGCCACTGGGCTCTCCTGGACCTGGCATCGTTCTCCTCGGGCGTTGGCGGAAGGGGCGGCTGGGCGCGGCACACACTCAACTTAAGCTGGAGACTTTCCAAACACAAGCCGATGCTAAGTTTGCTGAGTACTTTCCGGGTAGGGTGGAGCTGTTACTTCGCTGGGGTAGTTCCGAACGGCCGGGTTCAGCGCCGCCGTCCGGACCAACCCCTGGAAACCGACACGTTGGGTAGGTGGACTATGAGTGATTCAGACCGCGCGCCAGGCAAGAGGCCCGAGCCGCCGAGCGACCCCCGCGCCGGCTACTATTCCGGGGAATTCCCGGAGCAGGTGCAGAAACAACCCGGCCTCACAGGTCCGATGGACCCCAGGCCGGATCACGGCGAAGAGAGTTATCGCGGCAGCGGGGCGCTCCGCGGCAAGACGGCGTTGATTACCGGCGGAGACTCCGGCATCGGCAAGGCCGTCGCGATCGCGTTCGCCCGCGAAGGGGCCGACGTCGCCATCTCCTACCTGCCGGAAGAAGAGGACGACGCGCAGGACACCGCCGAATGGATCCGTAAGGAGGGCCGCAACGCGTTGCTGCTTCCGGGCGACGGCCGGAGCGAGGACTTCGCCGCCGGGATCGTGAAGGACGCACTGGCCGAGTTCGGCCGCCTGGACGTCCTGGTGCTCAATGCGGCCTACCAGAAGAACCGGGACAGCTTCGAGTCGCTCCCCACCGAGGAGTTCGACCGCGTCTTCAAGACCAATCTCTACTCCCTCCTGTGGACGGCCCGGGCCGCCGTGCCCCACTTGGAAGCCGGTGCGTCGATCATCACAACCGCGTCGATCCAGGCGTTCAATCCCTCGCCGGAACTCATCGACTACGCAATGACCAAGGCCGCACAGGTGGCTTTCACGAAGGCACTCGCCCAGGAGCTCGGGCCCAAGGGCATCCGCGTCAACGCGGTGGCCCCCGGCCCGATCTGGACCCCGCTGATCCCGGCCACGGAATGGCCGGACAAGCTTCCGTCCTTCGGCCAGGACACACCGCTGCGGCGTGCGGGGCAGCCCGCTGAGCTGGCGCCGGCCTATGTGCTGCTGGCGTCCGACCACGGCTCCTACATATCCGGGGCGGTGCTCCCGGTGACCGGCGGCAAGGGCCTATAAGGCCTTCGCCCGCACGCGCAACCCCATCCACCAACTTCACCCACGCACAGGAGGGACGGCATGACGCAGGAGAACCAACCGCAGGACACCGCTGAGGAAGGCGGCTACGGAACGCCCACGGCAGAGCAGGAAATGCCCGGGGGTGACGGGAAGAAGTTTGCCCAGCCCCGCGAGGAAGAGGCCTTCGAGGCCGCAGGGCTCAGCCAGGACAGCCCGGACGGCGAGACATACCCGGCCGCCGCGCCGGACCTCAGCCAGTTCGGCGCCCAAGACCAGGACAGTGCAGGAGAACCCGGAGCAGGACGCTTCGGCGGAACGGAGGAACAAATGAGTTCAGAAAACGCCAGTACCGACCCCGGATTCGACGCCGATGCCAAGGAGAATTCCGAGGCCGCAGTGCCGTCGTCGGAGGCCGAGATGGATACGTCCAACACCGAAGAGCCCGACGCCGGGCGTCCCTTCTCGTCGGAGTCCGGCCAGGACGCGGCCGGCCTCCCCGACGGGAGCGGCACGGATCTGCCGGAGGATAAATCGCCGAAGGACCGCGACAGTGATGACAAGGAATCCTTCGACGCCGGCTAGGACCGGCGGCGGCCGTTGAACCCGGAAGGCCGGCATCCTGACCCCCAGCCGGGGGCAGGATGCCGGCCTTCCGGCTAGGCTGTGGCGCCTGCGGCTCAGCGGCGCTTTTTGGCCGCGCGCTTGGCGGCAGCGTTTACGGCCGCTGCAACTGTGGCGGCGGGGGCTGCGTAGTCAGTCTCCGGCTCAGCCACGGTCCCGCGCGCCTTGGCAATGGCCTTCATGCCGTGATAAATCACCAGCGCCGCGGCCGATCCCAACGCGATTCCCGTGAACTTCAGGTCGCCGATCGTCCACGTGTAATCGGCGATGCCGATGATGAGTGCGACGGCGGCCGTGGTTAGGTTGACGGGGTTGGAGAAGTTCACCTTGTTCTGGACCCAGATCTTCACGCCCAGGACGCCGATCATCCCGTAGAGCATGGTGGCCGCGCCGCCGAGCACCCCGGCCGGGACCGTGGCGATGAGTTCCCCAAATTTCGGCGAGAAGCTCAGGACCACGGCAAAGATGCCGGCCACCCAGTAGGCCGCCGTCGAATAGACCTTGGTGGCGGCCATAACGCCGATGTTTTCCGCGTAGGTGGTGGTGCCCGAGCCGCCGCCCAGGCCGGCGAGTACGGTCGCCGCGCCGTCGGCCAGCAGCGCACGGCCGGAGACGCCGTCGAGGTTCTGGCCGGTCATGGCGGAGACAGACTTCACGTGGCCGATGTTCTCGGCGACCAGCACCAGTACCACCGGCACGAAGAGGCCGATGACACCGAGGTGGAATTCGGGGGTCTGGAAGTGCGGCAGCCCGATCCAGGCCGCGCCGTCGACCTTCTCGAAGCTGACCTCGCCGCGCATCATCGCCACGACGTAGCCCGCCACCACACCCACCAGGATGCTGAGGCGGCCCAGGATGCCGCGGAAGAACACGCTGACCAGGATGATGACGGCCAGCGTGATGACGGCCGTGACAGGGGCCTTGTCAAAGTTGCCCTTCGCCGCGGGGGCAAGGTTCAGGCCGATCAGGCCAACAATTGCGCCGGTGACAATCGGCGGCATAAGCCGGTTGATCCAGCCCGCACCGAACTTCTGCACCACGGCACCGATCAGGCCCAGCCCGACGCCGGCAAGCACGACGCCGCCCAAGGCTCCAGGGATCCCGAACTGCTGCTGGGATGCCATGATCGGGGCGATGAAGGCGAAGCTCGAGCCAAGGTAGCTTGGCACGCGGCCCTGCGTCACAACAAGGAACAGCAGCGTGCCGACGCCCGAGAAGAACAGCGTGGTGGCCGGCGGCATGCCCGTGATGATCGGGACCAGGAAGGTCGCGCCGAACATGGCAACGACGTGCTGCATCCCGACGCCGATGGTCAGCGGCCAGGTGAGGCGCTCATCCGGCTTGACGACCTCACCGGGACGGATGGACTTGCCGTTGCCGTGGAGCTTCCATTTGGTACCGAGCATGCTCATTGCCGGGAGCCTTTCAGAGAATGTGTGGCGGGGCGGGGAAGGAATCTTCCGGAGCAACTTTACCGCGCGGCTCACTGCGGCCGGTTCCGGGCCGGGCGGGCGCGTCCGCGGCCAAGGGCGTGTGCCCAAGATCACGCGGCGGCAAGGAAGTCTCCGGCGACGGTTGAAGTTGCAACTATGGACAGCAGAAACGGCCGTCGCCGGACGGCGAGCTGGCCCAGAGAAAGGGATGCGAATGACCATCGCCCATGATGAAGCAGTTATCGACGCGGCCGCCGTCGACGCCATTTTTGCCGAGGCCCGCACCGCCAACACTTTCACCGGTGAGGTCACCGAGGAGCAGGCGCGTGCCATCTACGAACTGACAAAGTTCGGTCCCACCGCTTTCAACTCCCAGCCGCTGCGCGTGACCTACGTGCGCTCCGACGAAGCCCGGGCGACGCTCGTGGACGCCCTGTCCGCCGGAAACCGGGCCAAGACGGCATCGGCGCCGCTGGTCGCGATCCTCAGCGCCGACACCGCCTGGCACGAGCAGTGGGACAACTTCCTCCCCGGCTACAACGCCCCGAAGGCCATGTATGACGCAGCGCCGGATCTGGCCGCCGCCACCGGCAACAACAACGCCCACCTGCAGGCCGGCTATTTCATCCTCGCGGTCCGGTCCCTTGGCTTCGCCGCGGGTCCCATGACGGGGGCCGATTTTTCCGCCATCGATGCGGCCTTCTTCCCCGACGGCAGCCAGAAGAGCTTCCTCGTGGTCAACATCGGACTGCCCGGCGTGGACGCCTGGGGCGAGGCCAAGCCGAAGTTCGCGTACGAGGACGTAGTCCGCACCGTCTGACGGTCACGCGGAGGGCCTCCGGCACTGTTTTGACGCGGAGGTGCCTCCGGCACCATGGGGGACAGGCCGGAGGCACACGAGACACAATTCTGCGGTTCAGCGCAAGGCCTGCATCCGGGGCCAGTTCCATCTTAGTCCGCATCCGGACCGCGGCCACAGTGGGATTTGCGCCTTTGCCGACGTTGTTCGTGCTCACCGCCGTGGCACACTAGCCCCATGCGGAACCTCATTGCGGTGGCCTTCGTCGAGCCTGTCACGGAGGGGCTCGAGTTCCCCCGGGATGACTGGCCGTTGCACATCACCGTGGTGAAGTTCGACGTCACCGACCACGCAAGCACGCGAGCAACCACGCCGGAGTCCACGGCCGGCGCCGCCGACGTCGTAGACCAGATCTGCACGCTGATGGACGCGCCCGTCGCGGCAGCCCTGGGCAGCACCGTTATGGTGGGCGGCGAGGCGGCCTTTGGCCGGGCCGGGACGATCCCGGTCAGCCTCATTGAGCCCAGCGAACCCCTGCAGAGGCTGCACGACGCCCTTGTCCGACTAATTGAGGGGATGCATGGCCGGATCCCCACGCCCGGGTACACCCTGGACGGATACCGCCCGCATGTGTCCCACCACGGGGGTAGACAGCTCAAGGCGGGCGACGCCGTCGTCCTGGACCGGATCGCCCTGGTGGACATGGCGCCCGACGGCGGCCACGCCACCCGCCGGATCCTCCGGCTCTGGACCGGTACCCCATCGTGAGCGCGACTGTACTGCCGCGCCTTCCGTCACAAGCCGAACCGGCTCCGTGGTTTCCGGGGTGCGGGTGCAATACTTGGGCAACCGCGGCGCTGAGTCTACGCATCGCGGGCACTTACACGCGGACCGGGGGGGCACACCATGATGCTTGACACCGCAACCCTACGGGTGGCTTTGGCGCTGGTCGATCTGACCCTGCTGCTGTTGTTCTACTTCATCACCTACCGCCGGACCCGGTCCGCCTACAGCCGCTGGTGGTGCACTGCGCTGCTCTTGTTCCTGGTTGGCAACGCCACGTACCTGCTGGACGGAACGATCCATCAGGTGTGGGCCAATCCCGCGGGCAACGTGCTGCTCGTGGCGGGCGGGGCCAGCATCTGGGCCGGGGCGCGTTCACTGAGGACCGCCATCCCCGCACTGTGGCAGCTGGCGGTGGGGCCCGGCATCACGGCCGTAGCGTCAGGGCTGGACCGCCCCGCCACAAACATCTGGGCCGGAGGGCCGGTCTATCTGGCGCTCATGGGCCTGCTGATCGGTCTGGCCTCCCGGGAACTGTTCCTGCTCGAGCGGCATTACTCGCGCGTGCACCGCCCGCTCGCCGTCGGCGCCGGCCTCCTCGCCCTCTTCTACCTGGGCCGCCTGGCCGCCTTCCTGGTCGAAGGTCCGGGAGGCCAGGTCTTCACCTCGGTGTTCGGGTCTGTGACGACCACGACGCTTACTACCGTCACCCTCGTCGTTGCCTCGTTCACGATGGCGGAGCTGAGCTACGAGCAGCAGACCCAGGATCTCCAGGCGCGTGCCACTGTCGACGGGCTCACCGGCCTGCTGAACCGTGCCGCGTTCATCGACCTGGCCGAGAACGAACTCCTCCGTCTCCGCCGGAGCCGGACCACTGCATCGCTGATCCTGGCCGACCTCGACCATTTCAAGGCGATCAATGACGAGTTCGGACACGCTGCCGGTGACACGGCGCTGCAGGCCTTCGCCAAGGCGTGCAGCGGCACCGTCCGCTCCACGGATCTCGTGGGCCGGTACGGCGGAGAGGAATTCATCCTGCTGCTGCCGGGAGTCACGCCGGACCGGGCCCGCGGGATCGCCGCGGACATCAGCCGCCGGCTCGACACGTCCGAGTCGGCCGTGATCCCCCGGCTGCCCACCGTGAGCTACGGAATCGCGTCCACGGAATCCGGTCGTGGAGATCTTGAAGTGATGGTTGCCGCAGCCGATGCGGCCCTGTACCAGGCAAAGACGCTCGGCAGGAACTGCTCGGTGCTGGCCACAGGTTCCCTCGGGGAAGGCACTGCCTGATCTGGCCGGTGCCTGGTGCCTGAGCTGGCCGGTGCCTGAACCTGCGCCGCCTGAGTGCGTGTGCTGCTCGGCTGCCTGGTCGCCTGAACCATGGGTGGCGAGTCTGCGGCAATGATTAAGGGCAGATCAGGGCGGATGCCTGACCGGCATCCGCCCTGATCTGCCCTCGTCCCGTAGCCCTTAGCCTTGTAGCCCCACCTTCAGGGGCGGGGTGCTAGGAAATGACCCCGTCCACGAGCGCCTTCGCTTCGGCCTGGACCTGCTTCAGGTGGTCCGCACCCTTGAAGGACTCGGCGTAGATCTTGTACACGTCTTCAGTGCCGGAGGGCCGGGCCGCGAACCAGGCGTTCTCTGTGACAACCTTGAGGCCGCCGATGGCCGCGCCGTTCCCCGGTGCTTCCGTCAGTTTGGCCGTGATCGTTTCGCCGGCCAGTTCCGTCGCAGTGACATCCGACGGCGAGAGCTTGCCGAGAGCGGCCTTCTGCTCACGGGTGGCGGCGGCGTCGATCCGGGCATAGACAGGGTCGCCAAACTGGTCGGTGAGGCCCTTGTAGAGCTGGGAAGGCGACTTGCCCGTGACGGCGGTGATTTCCGAGGCAAGCAGCGCGAGCAGGATGCCGTCCTTGTCCGTCGTCCAGACGCTGCCGTCCATCTTGTTGAACGAGGCGCCCGCGGATTCCTCGCCGCCGAAGGCACCCTCGCCGGAGAGCAGCCCGGGAACAAACCACTTGAAGCCCACGGGGACCTCCACGAGCTTACGGCCCAGGCTTTCCGCCACACGGTCGATGATGGAGGACGAGACCAGGGTCTTGCCGATCACGGACTGCGGGTTCCAGCCCGTGCGGTGGCGGTACAGGTAGTCGATCGCGACGGCGAGGTAGTGGTTGGGGTTCATCAGCCCGCCGTCAGGCGTGACAATGCCGTGGCGGTCCGCGTCGGCGTCGTTTCCGGTGGCGATGTCGAACGGCGCCTTGCCGGAACTGTCGGCGGACATCCGGCTGATCAGGGAAGCCATGGCCGACGGGGAGGAGCAGTCCATCCGGATCTTCTCGTCCCAGTCGAGGGTCATGAAAGCCCACTGGGGATCGACGGTGGGATTCACGACGGTGAGGTCCAGGTGGTGGCGTTCGCCGATCTCGCCCCAATAGTCCACGGATGCCCCGCCCATGGGGTCGGCGCCGATCCGGACGCCGGCCTCGCGGATGGCGTTCAGGTCCAGTACCGACGGGAGGTCGTCCACATAGCTGCTCAGGAAGTCGAACTTGCCGGTGGTATCGGCGGCCAGGGCGTCCGCCACGGGAATGCGCTTGACGCCGCGGAGCCCGTTTTCCAGCAGTTCGTTGGCGCGGTTGGCGATCCATCCGGTGGCGTCGGTGTCCGCCGGGCCGCCGTGCGGGGGGTTGTACTTGAAGCCGCCGTCACCGGGCGGGTTGTGGCTGGGAGTGACCACGATGCCGTCGGCCTGCGGGGCGCCGGCGGGGGAGTTCCGGTTGTGCGTCAGGATGGCATGGCTCAGCGCCGGAGTGGGCGCGTAGCCGTGGCGGGCGTCGATCAGGACGTTGACGCCGTTGGCCGCGAGCACCTCCAAGGCTGAATTCTGGGCGGGTTCACTCAGCCCGTGGGTGTCCTTGGCGAGGTACAGGGGACCGCTTATGCCCTGGCCCGCGCGGTATTCCACGATCGCCTGGGTAATGGCAAGGATGTGCGGTTCGTTGAAGGATGCCTTCAGGCTCGAGCCGCGGTGTCCGGAAGTACCGAAGGCCACCCGCTGGCCCGGGTCCCCCAGATCCGGCGAAACGTCGTAGTACGCATCAAGGAGCGCAGTGAGGTCAACAAGGTCTTGGGGTTGGGCAACTGTGCCCGCGCGGCTAGCCATGGCACCAGCATGCCAGACGCCGGCCGGGCGCAACACGGTTTGGCCGGAATCGGGCCCCTGTGACGAAAAGAATCTCCCCACCAGCAGATTCGTCCGGCGGTAGTCTTGAGGCACGGACTCACGAGGGGATTTCCATGACCGATCAGCCGACACCAGGCAACGACGAGGCGGCCAAGGGCCACCAGCCGCCGTCGTACCCTCCGCTGTACGGATCAGAGGTGCCGCCGGCACCGCCGGGAGCGCCGCATGTCCAGGAGCCGGGATACAGCACGCATGAGGACCAGCGCTACGGCCTGGGCGCACCGGCCTACGGCCAGGCGGCGGCGCCGTACGGCTCCGCCCCCAGCGCGAATGCCCAGGGCGGGAGTGCCTACGGCGTCCCGGGCCAGCAGCCCTACGGTGCGCCGCAACAGTATGGCCCGCCGCAGCAGTACGGTGCGCCGGGCAGCACCTACAACGCCTACGGCCAGCCGGCCTACTACGGCATGCCGCACGAGCCCAAGGGCCTCAGTATCGCCAGCATGTGCTGCGGTATCGCAGCCTTCGTGGGACTCGGGTTCTTCATCCTGCCGCAGATTGCCGCCGTCATTCTCGGACACCTGGCACTGAAGCGGGAACCAGGCGGCAGGGGCATGGCCATTGCGGGCCTGGTGATGGGCTACGCGGCCATCGCCCTGACCATAGCGGTTATCGTGATCTTTGCCGCCGTCGCTGGCAGCGCGCGCAACCGCGGGTACGGGGTCTAGGCGCCCCTCGGTGAAGCAGGGCCGGGCTCAGTCCGTGAGGGCGTCGACAATCCGTCCGGCGTTGGCTTCCAGCCACAGGCGCCGGCGGCTGATGATGCCGCCCACGCCCTCGTCCCACATGCGCGCCCAGCCTCCGCCAAGCGTCGCGGCGTTGTGCCGCATCCGCTCTAAGCTCTGTGCCGCGGCTTCGACGCCGTGGGAGGGCAGCAGCTGGCGTTCCGCCTCGCTCCAGCCGTAGGCGTCGGCGAAGATCCGGAGCCGCCGGAAAAGGTCAAGGTGCTCCCAGCCGGCGTAGGAGTCGTCCGGGTCCCGGAGTGGAATCCAGTGCATGGCCGTGTTGAAGGAATCCCGGAAGGCTGTGGCGGGGCCGGCGAGGTCGAAGTCCACCAGGCCTGCGGCGCGGCCGTTCCGGACCACCACATTCTGGGGGGTGACGTCGAGATGGCAGACGAGTACCGCCGAAGCCTTCGCTGCCGAAGCGTTCGGCGGTGTCTCCGGCCGGACGCCCCGGGCCGGGAACGGGTGGTCCGACGGGACGAAGCCCGCCGAAGCGCTGTGGAGGCGGCGGACCAGTTGCGCCACGGATACCAGGAGCTCCTCGGACTGCACCCACGGCTCCGGCGCAGCGCCGGCGCACCGTCCGGGTACGAAGGTCAGGACATCCCGGCCTTCCTCGTCGCGGCCGAGGTACCGCGGCGAGCCGGCGAAGCCGGCGTCCTCCAGCCAGTCAAGGTACCCGGCAACGGCCAGGCTCTGCGGCTGGTGCGGGCGGCGGATGGTGCCGCCCACCCGCACCACGCCGGCGGTGACATCGCCCGCCGGCATGAGTTCGACGTCGGACGCCTCGCCTGGGGCGGGAACGTACACGCGCGACTCAACCGGCGGGCGGTCTCTGGTGCTCATCGGGTCAGCGTACGCCGCCCATGCGCTTCTTGATCGCCGGCGAGGCGATCGCCAAGCCTACGGCCAGCAGCATCGCGGTTCCGCCGATGCCGATGAAGTAGGGCAACTCGTCCTTCGGGTTGTACAGGCCGGACAGGATGCCGGCCAAGGTGGTGCCCAGGGAGACGGAGAGGAAGAACAGCGCCACCATCTGGGTGTGGAAGGCCTTGGGTGCCAGCTTGGTGGTCACGGACAGGCCGATGGGGGAGAGGAACAGCTCTGCGAGAGTGAACAGGAGCAGGATTCCGACGAGGGCCAGCAGCGGGGTCTTGCCGGCGCCGGCCAGCGGGATGAAGGCCAGGAATGCGAGGCCCATCACGAAGAGGCCGATCGAGAACTTCAGGGCCGAACCCGGCTGCTTACGGCCGAGCCGCGTCCACAGGGCGGCCATGATGCCGGCGAAGATGATGATGAATACCGGGTTGATGGACTGGACCCAGGCGGCAGGCATTTCCCAGCCGAAAAGGTTCCGGTCCAGCTTCTCCTCCGAGTAGACGGCAATGAACGTGAACTGCTGCTGGAACAGCGCCCAGAACGCGGCCGAGGCAATGTACAGCGGGATGAAGGCCGCCACCCGTCCGCGCTCGGTGGCGTTGACTTTCTTGCTGCTGAAGATCAGGGCAAAGTACAGCACGGACGCGCCGATAGCCGTGTAGGCCATGGACATGGCAAGGTTCTTGGCGTTCACCGTGCCGGTCACGAGCAGCACGGCGATGATCACGGCGATGCCGGCGAAGATCAGGCCGTACCGGGTGCGCTGGGCGGCGGGGAGAGGGTTCGGTACCCGGTGTGCTTGTCCGGGCAGCTTCTTGCGGCCCAGCGAGTAGATGACCAGGCCCACGGCCATGCCGACGGCGGCGGCGCCGAAGCCCCAGTGGAAGCCCTGGCTCTCCTGCAGCCAGCCGGTTACCAGCGGGCCGATCAGGGCGCCTGCGTTGATGCCCATGTAGAAGATGGAGAATCCGGCGTCGCGGCGTTCGTCCTTCTCGCCGTACAGGCTGCCGACGAGGGCGGTTGCGTTGGCCTTGAGGCCGCCGGAACCGACGCCTACCAGCACCAGGCCGGCGATCAGGCCGGGGACGCCGGGGATGAGAGCGAGGGCGATGTGGCCGGCCATGATCATGATGGCGGCGCCGAACAGCACCCGCTCCGACCCGAAGAGCCGGTCCGCGAGCCAGGCGCCGAGGATGGTGGAGAGGTAGACGCCGCCACCGTAGGCGCCGACGAGGCCAGCAGCCATGGCCTGCGGAATCTCAAGGCCGCCCTGGGCGGCCGAGAAGTACATGTAGTAGAGGAGGATCCCCTGCATTCCGTAGAAGGAGAAGCGCTCCCACATCTCTACGGAGAAAAGGCTGGCCAGCATCTTTGGATGGCCAAAAAACGACGTGTCGCCCGGCGTCTTAGCGGGGGGACGGAATGAGGGATCGCCCGGCGTTGTAGCGGGGGGATTGGATAAATGAGTTGTGCTCATTTACTTAATGGTGACATTGTGACGCGCGATTGTCACATTCGGGCGGGTCCGGGGCAAGCAACCCGCATGGTGTTTCGCCTCTCTTTCGCCTGCCTACCGCCCGGTTTACCGGAGCGTGCCGGGCAGGCCGGACCTGTCCTGTTCCTCGTCCGGGGCGTCGTCGGCGGCCTCGAACATGATGACCTGCCGGACGGCTTTTCCGTCGGCCAGCTGGTCCATGGCCTCGTTGATGTCGGCCAGGGCGATGCGGGCGGAGATGAGCTCCTCGACAGGAAGTCTTCCCTCCCGCCAGAGCTGCGCGTACGTGGGGATGTCCCGGGAGGGCACTGCGGAGCCGAGGTAGCTGCCGACGATTGTCCTGGCCTCCGCGGTGATCGTCAGCGGCGAGATCCGGGCGCGGGCATCGGGGTGCGGGAGGCCGGCCGTGATCGTTGTGCCACCGACTGCGGTGGCGGCAAAGGCCGTCTCGAAGGCGCGCGGATTGCCTGCGCACTCGATCACGAACTTGGCTTTAACGCCGTCTTCAAGGACCTGCTGCGGGGTGTACGTTTCGTGGGCCCCGAGGCGGCGGGCATGGTCAAGTTTCTCGTCGAGCGTGTCCACGGCGATGATTCTGGAGATTCCCTGGGAAGTCGCGGTGATCAGGGCGGCCATGCCGACCCCGCCGAGGCCCACGATCATGATGCTGTCCTCCGGCCTGGGGCGTGCGGCGTTGAGGACGGCTCCGCCGCCGGTGAGGACGGCGCAGCCCAGGACGGCGGCGATGTCAGCCGGGATGTCGTCACCGACAGGAACGGCGGAGGCCCGGTCCACGACCGCGTGGGTTGCGAAACCTGAAACTCCCAGGTGGTGGTACACCGTCTCGCCGGACCGGCTCAGGCGCATTGAACCGTGCAGCAGGGTCCCTTCTCCATTGCTCCTCGATCCTGCGGTGCAGGGCAGCCGGCCGTCCTCGGCGCAGTTGGCGCACTCCTCGCAGCGGGGAAGGAAGGACATGACTACGCGCTGGCCCGGCTCCAGGTCGAGGACGGCTGAACCGACCTCAACCACGCGTCCTGCCGCCTCATGGCCCAGCAGCATGGGCACCGGACGGACCCGGTTGCCGTCGACAACGCTAAGATCCGAGTGGCAGATCCCGGCGGCCTCAAGGCGGACCAGAATTTCGGTGGGCCCGGGGCCGGCCAGCTCCAACTCGGAGATGCTGATGGGCCTGGAGTCCGCGAACGGCCGCGGGCGGCCAATTTCCTCAAGTACTGCACCGGTGATCTTCATCGATCCTCTTTCGCGGCCTGGTCGGGTTTGAGTGAACGATAGCCGCCGGCCGCAGCCAGCGTCCATTCGGGGCTTCCCGACGGCGGCCGCACTGACGCCGGGCGGACGGGATGGGCCGGTTGGGGGCACGCGGGTTGGGGAGGCAGGCGGGCCGATGGGCTTCCTTGGCCCAGCCGGGGGACATGCCCATTCTTGGCGCCCGCGGGTGGACATGGTGGCAATATGTCCAGCGGCCGCGGCCAGGGCTGGACATGTCCCCGACGAGCGCGGGACATGTCCCGGGTGCGGCATGAGGAATGGGCATGTCCTCAGCAGCGGACGTTGGGCATGTCCCGTGTTGGAGCGGCGCTCCGAACTTGTCCTGTGCTCGGCGTGAGGGTTGGGCATGTCCCCGGGCGAGAGGCAGGTCCTTTTCCGGTACTCCAGGCGGCCATGTTTCCGGTGAGTCTCCGGTGAGCCACGGGTCCTTGGCTAAAACCCCGGTTGGGCCGCCACCTGCGGCAGCAGCCCAACGGTGGTCCTTGGCTAGAACCCCAGTTGGGCCGCCACCTGTAGCAGCAGCCCCTCGGAGCCCATCGGTCCGATCAGCTGGATGCCCATCGGGAGGCCGGAACCGGGGGCGGCGCCGGTCCAGTGCACCGGGATACTGATCGCCGGCAGCCCGCAGACGTTCACCATGGAGGACCACGGAGCGTATTCGCACTGTTTGCGGTAGTCGTCGTCGGCGTCGCCCGCCCATTCTGCGGCCCGCCAGTAGTTCCCGCCGTGGGTCGCGCCCGTGAACCAGCCCACCGGGCGGGGCGTTTGCGCCAGCGCCGGCGTCATTATGAGATCCCATTGGACGTACTGGACGATCGTGTCCCGCTGGAACTGCCGCAGGAAACCGAGGGATTCGTTGAGTTTGGCGGTGCTGCGCTGCTGTGCGCGCCGCCGGAACGTCCGGGTGAGCGGGGTCAGGAGCGCTTCGCGCTGGGGAGCGATCCGGGCACTTCCGACGGCGGCAGTCCAGGCGGTGGTGAACGCGTCCGGGTAGCGGTTGTCGTAGCGGATCGCGGCTTCCGCCGTTGTGTGTCCGGCTGCCTCCAGCCGGCGGATTCCCCCGGCCAGGGCATCGAGCGCTTCCGGGTCCGGAGCGAACGGAAATACTGTCTGCCACGGGCTGTCCAGGCTCACACCGATCCGCAACCGGGGCGGCTGCCCGGAAGCCTGCCCGACGTAGCTTGCGGCGCCGTTTGGACCAGCACTGGCGCCGGCGCCGGGCCCGCCGGCGCCAGTCACATCAGCGGGCAACGGGTTGCGGGGCCAAGGGATGCTGGGCACGAGCGCGTCCAGCATCAGGGCGGCGTCTGCGGCGGAGCGTGCCAGCGGTCCGGCCACCACCAGCCTGGCGGGATCACCGGAGCCTTCGCCGGCGGGGACCAGCCCCCGCCCAGGTTTCAGGCCCACGAGTCCGCATGCGGCGGCCGGAATACGGACGGACCCGCCGCCGTCGGACCCTGGGGCGAAGGGAACCAGTCCTGCGGCGATGGCGGCGGCGCTCCCGCCCGAGGACCCGCCCGAGCTGCGGCTAAGCGCGTACGGGTTGCGCGACGGCGGCGCGATGCGGTTCTCGCTGTAGGCCGTCAGTCCGAATTCCGGAACCTGCGTCTTGCCCAGCGAGATGACCCCGGCAGCCTTCAGCATGGCGGCCAGGGCGCCGTCGGCCAGGGCCGGTTTGTGGTCGAGGGCCGCGCTGCCGTGGGTGGTGATCACTCCGGCAACGTCTGTCAGGTCCTTGAAGGCGACCGGCATGCCGTGCAGCAGCGGCAGCCCTGTCCCTTCGCGGGCGGCGCGGGCATGGACGGCATCGGCCGCTGCGGCATCCCTCATTGCCTGCTCCGCGGTGACGGTGATGAACGCCCCGAGACGGTGGTTTTCGGATCCGATGCGGTCGAGGAAATGTTCTGCGGCCTGCCGGGCCGAGAGCTCGCCGGAGAGTAGGGCGGCCCGCAGCTGCACGGCGGACAGTTCGTGGATCTCAGCCAAGGAAACGCGGCTCCAGCCGTTCCTCGACCGCGCCGCCCTCCACCCCGGGGGGACATGCCCATTCCTCGGACTCAGGGCTGGGCATCGTGGCCATATGTCCAGCCGTCACGGCCGGGGGAGGGCATGTCCCGGGCTGGTCATTGGGCATGTCCCCTGGCTGGCCGCCCCGGCGGGTCACGACATACGCGCCCTTGCCCCTTGTCTCGCTCACGGCCTCCACGAGTTCCGTCCCTGCGTAGACGAGCCCCACGCCGTCGTCCGTGCAATGCGTTTCGCCGAGGGTGCCGTCCGCGACGAGCCGGTGAACGAGGGGCCGCCGCCGTGCTTCCGAGTCATAGTGGACCCCGTTGGCGTAGGGCAGCAGCGCCAGACCGTTCGTCACTGCTGCGAGCTCGGGGCCGAAGGAATCGGTGGTCCCGCCCTGGAACCAGCAAATGGACCCTGCCGAGACGCCCGCCAGCACGACGCCGTGTTCCCACACCCGCCGCAGGATGGCGTCCAGCCCGTGTGCCCGCCAGACCGCCAACAGGTTCACGACCGAGCCGCCGTTCACCCATACGACGTCCTGGTCCATCAGGTGCGCCTCGGGGTCCGGATGGTTGGGCATGGTGAAGAGATTGAGGTGGCTGAAGTCGAAGCCGGCAAGCCGGGCGGCCTCGTCCATTTCCGCGTTGAACCAGCGCTGATCCCCGGACGCGGTGCCGATATGCGCCACCCGCGGTGCACGTCCGCTCGCCCCGGACAGTTCGACGGCGTGATGCATGAGGCGGTCAAACTCCAGCCGTGTACGGTCCCCGGCTTTGTACCCGCCGGAGGTTGCCAGGATCGTGGGCCTCTCCGCTGCCATGTGGTCTCCTTCGTGCTCTCCAGAAGCGTAACCTGCCTGCTCCGGGGGTGTTCCGCCGGCCGCTGGCGATACGCTGGGGACAGACCTTGAATTCTGCGAAAGGGCGAACATGAGCGACTTCCATACGGTGACCGTGTCCGGTATCCCCGACGGGGCCAAGATCCTGGACGTCCGTGAAGACTATGAATGGGTCGCCGGCCATGCCGAGGGTGCCCTCCACATTCCGATGGACCAGCTTCCTGCGCGGATCGAGGAACTTGATCCTGACGAGGATGTCTATGTCATCTGCCGCACGGGCGGGAGGTCATTCCGCGCCACGCAGTGGCTTGTGGGCCAAGGCTATTCGGCAATGAATGTCGCCGGCGGCATGGACCAATGGCTTGAAACCGGAATGCCGCTGGTGTCCGACAACGGACTCAAGCCAGTCATCCTGTAACCGAGGAAAGAAGAGCCGATGCCCGCATCACCCGTCACCTACACGTTCCTCGGCCCCGAAGGAACCTTCACCGAGGCAGCCCTCATGCAGGTTCCGGACGCGGCGGACGCCCTCCGCATTCCGGCGTCGAATGTGAACACGGCGCTGGACAAGGTCCGGGACGGCTCGGCCGACGCAGCCATGGTGCCGATCGAGAACTCTGTAGAGGGCGGTGTCACCGCGACCCTGGACGCCATCGCCACCGGCCCCGAACTGCGGATCCTGCGCGAAGCCCTCGTGCCGATCAGCTTCGTGCTGGTGGCCCGTCCGGGAGTCCGCCTCGAGGACATCCGCCGCATCTCCACCCACGGCCATGCCTGGGCCCAGTGCAGGCTTTGGGTCGAAGCCAATATTCCCGACGCGGAATACATTCCCGGTTCGTCCACGGCGGCGGCTGCCTTGGGACTGCTGGAGGACGGCGTGCACTACGACGCCGCGATTTGCGCGCCGATTGTCGCCGAGGAGCAGTCCGACCTCGCCGTGCTGGCCGAGAACATCGGCGACAACCCCGGCGCCGTCACCCGCTTCGTGCTCGTGGGCCGGCCCGGAGAACTGCCCGCGCGGACGGGCGCAGACAAGACCACTGTGGTGGTGCCGCTGCCCGAGGACCGGCCCGGCGCCTTGATGGAGATCCTGGACCAATTCGCCACCCGCGGAGTCAACCTGAGCCGGATCGAGTCCAGGCCCACGGGCCAGTATCTGGGCCATTATTTCTTCAGCATCGATGCCGACGGCCACATTGCCGACGCGCGGGTGGCAGACGCCCTGGCAGGCCTGCACCGGATCAGCCCCGCGACCCGGTTTCTCGGCTCCTACAGCCGCGCGGACGGGCACCGGACGGACGTGGCCCCCCACACTTCCGACCAGGCATTCCGGGCCGCACATGCATGGGTGAAAGACATACTTGCCGGAGCATCCGTGGTTCCGGAATATACGCCGGAGGCTTCGCCCACAGCGTAGACAAATGCCACATCAGGCACTTCCGCCCCTAGATAACTGTGCGTATGCTTGCCTGATCCAGATTGGGGAAGTCTTCTACCGGCGGGAGCGGGTCATGTCAGGCACCAGCACAGAAAATGACGGCCAGGGAATGATTGTGAACCCCAAGCCGACTGCCGAGAACCAGGACTGGGACGGCGACGACGCCGACCGTGCAGACCGGCTGCGCTTCGAAGAGGAACAGGCGATGATCCGCGAGCAGTCCGAAGCCCGCGCCGCCAAGGCCGCGGCGGATGCGAAAAAGTCCGCGGAGGCGGAGCCGACCCGGAAGTCAGCCGGCGCCTAGTCGCCTGCGGTGCCGTCCTTCACCCGCACGAGCAGGGAGCCCGGGGCCACCTGCACGGTCACCTTGGTGGCCGCTCCCGAGGGATCGCCGTCGACCTGGGTGGCCATGGGTTCCGCGCTCCGGATCGTCACCTTGCCGGAGCGGTAGTAGGTCATCACCGGCAGGTTTCTCTTGTGCTTGAGCACGATCTTTGTATACATCGCCAGCCAGCCGATCGCGCTGCGCGGACTCATCACCACTACGTCAAGCATGCCGTCATCGATCATGGCCTGCGGGATGAAATCGATTCCGCCGGGTATCAGCCCGCAGTTCGCGAACAGCACGCTGCGGATCTTGCGGCTTTGTTCAGGCTGGTCGTCCAGGGCGATCGAGACCTTTTTCCGCCGCCCGGGCAGGTGCCGGACCCCGGCTTCCGTGTAGGCAAGCCAGCCGACGGCCTTCTTGAGCCCGTCATTGGTGTCGCCGACGATCTCGGCGTCCATCCCGATGCCCGCAATCACCAGGAACGTGTGTTCCGCGGAATCCCCGGTCCGTGAGTTCTCAACCCGCATGCGGGCCGTGTCAATGAAGCGCTGGTGCCCGAACAGGGCCGCCTGCACGCTGCCGTGAAGATCGTTGATGTCCAAGTGGATGTTGCGGGCCAGGAGGTTGCCCGTGCCGAGGGGAATCAGGCCCATGGCGATGTCCGTGTCGGCCAGGGTCTCGGCCACCACGCGCACCGTACCGTCGCCGCCGCCCACTAGGACGACGTCGGCGCCGTACTCCACCGCTGCCCGCGCCTGGGAGAAGCCGGGATCGTCGGCGGTGGTTTCGAAGAAACGCGGCGGCTCCCAGCCGGCTGCCAGGCAGGCGGACTCGATGAGAACCCGGGCCTCGGCCGATTTTGCCTTGATCGGGTTCATCACCACGGCCACCTTCTGCTGCCCCAGCCCCGGGCTGTGGGTTTCTTCCCAGACGGCGCTGCGGGTGTGCTTGGCCTTCAACCGGCGCACCCCCCACCAGCTGGAGAGGGCAAAGGCCAGGACTCCAGCGATGATGAGGTAGAGCAGCCAGTCGCGCATTGTGCTCCCACACTATCCCGCCGGCGGCCGGAGCCCGGATTGCCGGGGAATGGTGACCTGATTGGATACTCTTGTCTGGTGATCGACGTAAAAGACCTCAGCGAAAATCCGGACAAGTTCCGGGCCAGCCAGCGCGCCCGCGGCGCCGATGAATCCGTGGTGGACGCGATCATCGCCGCGGACACGGCCCGGCGCGCGGCGCTCATCCGCTTCGAGAACCTGCGGGCAGAACAAAATGCCTTCGGCAAGAAGGTCGCACAGGCCAAGGGCGAGGAAAAGCAGGCCCTGCTCGCCGAGGTGAAGGTCCTCGCCGGATCCGTCAAAGCCGCCTCCGCCGAGGCCGACGTCGTGCAGGCCGCCCACGAGGAACTGCTCCGCGCAATCCCCAACCTCATCGAGGACGGCGTCCCGGAGGGCGGCGAAGAGGACTACATCGTGGTCAAGACCGTCGGAACGCCGCGCGAGTTCCCTGATTTCGAGCCGAAGGACCACCTGGAGATCGGCGAACTGATCGGCGCCATCGACATGGAACGCGGCGCCAAGGTCTCCGGCTCGCGCTTCTACTTCCTGCGCGGCGTCGGTGCCCGGCTGGAAATGGCGCTGCTGCAGATGGCCATGGAGCAGGCCATCGACGCCGGTTTCGTGCCCATGATCACCCCCACCCTGGTCCGGCCCGAAACCATGCAGGGCACCGGCTTTGACGTCAAGCACGACGCCGAGATCTATCGTCTCGCCGAAGACGACCTCTACCTGGTTGGCACCTCGGAGGTGGCCCTCGCCGGCTATCACGCGGATGAGATCCTGGACCTCTCGGCCGGACCAATCCGCTACGCCGGGCAGAGTTCCTGCTACCGGCGCGAGGCCGGCTCCCACGGCAAGGACACCCGCGGCATCATCCGGGTGCACCAGTTCAACAAGGTGGAGATGTTCATCTACACCACCGTGGAGGACGCGGCAGCCGAGCACGCGCGCCTGCTCGCGTGGGAAGAGGAGATGCTGGCCAAGTGCGAACTGCCCTACCGCGTGATTGACACGGCCGCGGGCGATCTGGGCAACTCCGCGGCCCGCAAGTTCGACTGTGAGGCGTGGGTCCCCACCCAGGGCGCCTACCGGGAGCTGACGTCCACGTCCAACTGCACCACGTTCCAGGCGCGGCGGCTCAACATCCGCGAACGCGTGCTGAACGAGGACGGCGCCCCGAAGGGCACCCGGGCCGTCGCCACCCTCAACGGCACGCTGGCCACCACCCGATGGATTGTGGCCATCCTGGAACACCACCAGAACCCGGACGGCTCGGTCAACGTCCCGGCCGCCCTGCAGAAGTACCTGGGCGGCATGACCGTTTTCCCTGTTCTCTAGCGTCCCGCGGCGCCGCCCTGTCCGGTCCCCTGGCAGCCGCCGGGTAAACATCCACAGTGTGGAAAAGCTCTGGGTGTTTACCACAAGTTCATGCCTTGCTGTGGCGTGAGTCCTAGCGGCTGTCAGGGGCGTCTGCTCTACTTATTGGATGACTACATTGACTGAAATCTCAGTCGCCGGCAACGATGACCGGCGAAATGCAAACGAAAAGATGATGATCGCCCTCGACGTCGACGGAACCCTCGTCGACCACGACGGCCACATGTCGGTACCCGTCCGCGAAGCCGCCCAGGCAGTCGTGGCGGCGGGCCACCACGTCATGATCGCCACGGGCCGTTCGCTCAACGCCACGCTGCCCATCATCGAGCACATCGGGATCGACAACGGCTATGCCGTGTGTTCCAACGGCGGCGTGACGCTCCGTCTCGACTCCGGACTCGCCAGGGGCTATGAGGTCCTCCATAAGGCCACCTTCGACCCCGGCCCCGCCCTCCGGGCCTTGCGCAAGCGGCTCCCCACCGCCAAGTACGCCCTTGAAGACGAGGCCGGAAACTTCCTCTCCACCGAACGCTTCCAGGACGCCAGCTTCGGCGTCGAAGCGATCGGCGTCGACTTCCAGACCATGCTGGAGGCGACCGCCGTGCGAGTGGTGGTGTTCAGCTCAGAGAACACCCCTGAAGAATTCAACGCCGCGATCCGCCACGTGGGACTTGCCGGCGTGACCTATTCGGTGGGCTGGACGGCCTGGCTGGACATTGCCGCCGCCGGCGTCACGAAGGCCAGCGCACTGGAACACCTCCGCGGCCGGCTGAGCATCGAGTCCCACCGAACGGTCGCCGTCGGCGATGGCCGCAACGATATTGAGATGCTCACGTGGGCACGCCGCGGCGTGGCCATGGGACAGGCGCCGGTGGAAGTGATCGCCGCTGCGGACGAGGTCACGAAGTCGGTCTACGACGACGGCGCCGCGCACGTACTGCGCAGCCTCCTCTAGGGCGGCATCGTCAGGGCGTGAACGTTCCAGGGCTTCAACGTTCGGGGCCGGAAGATTCCGGCGCAGGCACGGCTCTAGCGGACCTCGAGGATAAGGCCCAGGAGCCGGGCCGCGGCCGGCCGCGCGGCGTGTTCCTCGTTCCACTGTGCGCGCGCAACGGCCTTGCTGACCGCCTGGGTGGTGATTCCGAGCTCCTCGGCGACCGCTTTCTGCTGTCCGCGCACGCCGGGGGTCAGCAGATCCAGCACACGCCATTCCGCCGCGCTCCTGTCGTGCACAATGTGGCCCAGCAGCCGCAGGACGGCCTCTGACTCCGCAGCCAGGTCCGCCAGCGGTCCCTCCACGGCCACCGGAATGCGGTCCTTGCCGTTGCGGAGCCGGTCGACGGCGCGGCGGGCGTAGATCAGACCGTGGCCCGAAGCGTCCTTGATCTGGTTGGGCAGGGGTTCATTCACGGGTCCCACGCCTATGCCGACGTACCAGCTGCCGCTGCGCAGGGCGATCATGGCCACCTCAACGGCCTGCTGGGGACAGTCCACGATGCCCTGCACCTCGTCCTCCACCGAACGGTCGAAATCGAGGCGCGCGGGGATATGCCGCAGGTCCTTGAGGAGCTGCGGCACGCGGTCGCCGTCGCGCCGGCTGTCGGTTTGATTGATGGTCAGCGTGAACATACTGGATCAAACACTACCCGGTGGCATTGCGTAGGCAAGGGTCCTAGTACAGCCTCATGGCGGTGCTGACGGAGACCAGCGGAACGGCCCCCGGGGTTGGCGCGCCGGCTGCCCGGTGCCCTGCGCCGGCCATCCCCTGCTCGATGGCGGCGATCAGTGCAACCGGGTGTTCCCTCGTGCTGAAGGTGAAGAACCCGGGCTCGGAGATTCCAGCCTGGAGGGCGGCCTGGTCCGGGTCCGACGCCCGGCCGCGGAACACGAGGGCGTAACGTCCGTGTACGCCCAGGGAGGTTTTGGTGCTGCGCTTGAGGGTCTTGAGGAGACCGTCGGCCTCGATGCCAGGCCGGGCTTCGACTACGCGGAGCGACCCCGGGTCGATGTCCTGCCACACGATGGCGCGGGCCGTGTGTTTCCGGGCGTACCCGAACAACAGCCCACGGTCAAAGACCAGCAGCCTGCGGAAGCTCCACGACAAGGTCATGGACCACAGGACCAGCCCCGTAGCCAGGCTCGTCGACAGGAAGAGCGGGAGGTCGGAGAAGAGCGCCGGGTCCCGTGACGACCGCGGCTGGCCGGTGAACTGGGCTATGGCGCCGAAGGCGAATCCGGCCAGCAGGAACCCCGGCAGCCACTTCAAGGGCACATGCCAGGAGAGCTCGCCGTACCGGAACCGGCCGAGCCGATCGCCGTACAATCGTTCGGCGCGGCGGACGAGCCGGGTGCTGCCGTGCCCGGGCTCTTCAGCCACGCGGGCTCCTGCCGTCGTAGAGGGCCGGGAGCTGGCCGTGCTGCTGCACTGCCGCCTGGCCGGCAGCCGCCGCGCGGGGGTCCCGAACCGGGGCCGCGCCGGAGGCCACTCCGGAACGGCGGTCAACGGAGACGTAGTTGGCGGTGAAGCTGTCGCCGCCACCACCGGTGACGGCGGCCGCAATCGCCATGATGAGATACAGGGGCGCGAAAGACCACCAGACAGCACGCCATCCACCACGCCAGGCGCCCGACGTCGTGCCGTTACTGATGCGGACCGAACGCATGCCGGCGGCCGCGTCCCCGACGCTGCCGAAGGCCCCCCACACCATGCCGTAGGCGTACACAACCAGGAACCACAGGCCGATCATCACCGTGGCAAACAGGCCATTGCTCGACAGCAAGGCATAAGACAAGGAGCCGAGCGCAAGGTCCTGGACCAGCGCGTTCGCCACACCCATCGGCACCCCTGCCACCAAGACCACCACCAGGGCATCGAGGGAACGGGCCCAGAAGTGCGGCCAGCCGGCCTTGGGCACGTAATAGGTGCCCGAGTCAGGGTGGCGGCGGACGGGACTTCCTGTGGCGGGATCGATCAGTCCGGTGGGGGAGGGCTTTGGCTTGTTCATCGATGACTTTCGTAGGCGGACGGCGGGAGCTCAGGAAACGCCGGCCAGCGAGCCAAGAACCCGGGCCAAGGTTGCGCCGGAGGTTTCCTGGAGCTCGAGGCTGACCCCGCGGTCCGCGAGCCGGGGCGTGAGGACACGGACCCAGGATGGGCCGGTGTAGACGGTCACCGTGGGGAAGTCTTCGGATCCGGTGCTGAACGACACCACGTTGCTGGCTGCGCGGGCGTCCGGGAGGACCGCCGGTGCCTGTGCTTCGAAGTCGGCCTCGGAGTATGCGACGGCGGGCGCGTCGGTCGAGGCGGACCCTTCCGGGTCAACGAACCGCGCCAGCCGGCCAGCGAGCTGGGCCCGGGTGATCACAGTGAAACCGTGCAGGCCGCCGTCGTCCACTTCTTCCAAGAGGACACCCTCCACATGGACGTAGGCGTAGAGCCAGCGTTTTCCGGTGGAGACGGTGTGCTCCACGGAGACGACAGTATCGCCGCTGCGCCGCAATGTGAGTGCGCCCGTGATGTGCTCCACGGCGTGCAGCCGGGACGGCTCGCTCTCGCCTTCGAAGAGGACGGGGTAGACGGGTTCCTTGGCCAGGAGGCCTCGAAGCGCCACCGCGCACAGGATGTCGGTGCCCGTCTTCTGCTTGTCCGCAGCAGGCTGGCTGCCTGGATCAGGCTCTGGCGGTGCTGGCCGTTCCAATCGGCCTTGAAGCGGCTGGCGTCCTGTCCGTTCCACGACGTGCTGGTGTTGATGAGATTGGTCAACTGAGTGCCCTGCATGCCGATGGTGTCCGCAGCTTTGCCCATGACGCCTGCAAGCGTCCGGAGCTGGGCGACATCGGCCCCGTAAAATCCCGCCATCCGGAATCCCCCATGATAAGTAGCGATCGTTCCCCCGACAGCCTAGGTGTTCTCCCGGGACAGGGCGATGGGGACCGGTACCCATGCCGGCGACGGGACCCGGCCGTTAAACCGTTAAACAGCAACGCGGGGTCATCTACGGCCCATTCCGGCCACCCGGATGGGCTGTAGATGACCCCGCGTTGGGGTCAGGACGTCAGTGCGCGGCGGGCACGTAGCGCTTGATGGAAGCTTCGAGCTCGGCTTCGGCTGCGGCGCGGTCGCCCCAGCCTTCGGCCTTGACCCACTTGCCCGGCTCCAGGTCCTTGTAGCGGGTGAAGAAGTGCTCGATCTCCTTGATCAGGAACTCGCTGACATCGGTGATCTCGTTGATGTGATCGAAGCGGGCATCGGCCGGGACGCACAGGACCTTGGCGTCGCCGCCGCCGTCGTCAGTCATGTTGAACACGCCGATGGGGCGGGCTTCAACGATCACGCCGGGGTGAAGGTCGAAGTCCTGCAGGAGCACCAGGGCGTCCAGCGGGTCCCCGTCCTCGCCCAGGGTGTTCTCGAAGAAACCGTAGTGCGTGGGGTACTGCATGGAGGTGAACAGGACACGGTCCAGGCGGATGCGGCCGGTCTCGTGATCGACTTCGTACTTGACGCGTGATCCCTTGGGGATCTCGATTGTCACGTCATGCTTCATGGAATGCTCCTTGACGATTTCAGGGGTGCGCGGCACACGCGACGTCCGAAAAAGCAGTACCGGTGCCGCCGACTACTATTGAGGATATAGCGAGAGGCCCAGGTTTCAGGAACTAGTGGGGACATTTCAGGACTAAAGGACCAGCAGCAGCATGAAACGCAGAACCAGCCGTGCAGCCCTGGCCCCGGCGCCCGGCCCGCTGCGGCGGATCCTCCCGATGCTGTTCCTGACACTTCTGATAGTGTCCCTCGCCGTCCCGGCCGGCATCGCAATCGCCCCGGCCTTCCTCGGCCCGGACCGCTCCGGAACCTCCGCAGTCCCGGCCGTCCCGTGGCAGCAGGCCCCGGCCAGCCTCAGCCACGGAGGCGCCGACGGCCCAGGCATTATTGGACCCCTCAGCGGCTCGGCGGCCGTGCCGGACGCTGCCCGGCTCACGGCCCAGCTCAAAGACACGCTGAAGGCCGACGGCGGCGGAACAGTCACCGGGGTCGTGCAGGATGCGTCCACCGGGCAGTTGCTCTTTGACAGCTCCGGGGACGAGGCCCGCGTTCCGGCGTCGAACATGAAGCTCTTCACAGCCAGCGCCGCCTTGCGCGTCCTGGGCCCGGACCACCGCTTCAGCACCAGGGCCGTGGCGGGACCGATGCCCGGCTCGGTCGTGCTCACCGGCGGGGGAGACGTGCTGCTGGGCGCGGGTGAATCAGCCCCGGACGCGGTCATGGGCCATGCCGGGCTCGGCACCCTCGCGCAGGCCACCATCCGCGCCCTCCAGAAGGACGGCGTCTCCGGCAATGTCACCGTGCTGGTCGATGACTCCCTTTTTACCGGTCCGTCCTTGAGCCCGGCGTGGAGCCCGGACGACGTGGCCGCGGGCGAGACGGCCCCGCTGTTTCCGCTGGCCATGAACGCGGCGCGGTTTGACCCGGCCGCGACCACGGGCCCCCGCCCGCAGGACGCCGCCATGACTGCCGCCGAGGCGTTCTCGGCACAGCTCGCGTCGGCCGCAGCGGGCGCCGGGCTGTCCGTGGTGCCCGGCGTCGTACGGGCCCCGCCCGCGCCCGCCCCCGCGCCGGCGCAGACGCAGACGCCCGCTGCCGGCGCGCGCGTCCTGGCGGAGGTCCAGTCCGCCACGGTCGGCGAGCAGGTCGACCTGCTGCTGCGGACCTCGGACAACTACCTCGCCGAGGTGATGGGCCGGATGACAGCCATTGCGGCCGGCCAGCCGGGCAGCAACGACGGAGCCATCGCCGCCGTCCTGCAGCAGCTCAAGGACATGGGGATCCCCACCGGGACGCTCCACGCCGCGGACGTCTCCGGCCTGGCCCTGGCCAACCAGGTCTCCGCCCGGCAGCTCACGGACGTGGTCCGGGCCATGACGTCCGGCCCGGATCCGCGTCTGCGCGCCGCCCTCGCCGGCTTCCCGGTGGCGGGACTCACCGGAACACTCGGGGACCGGTACACCGATGCGGCCACGGCAGCGGGAGCCGGGCTCGTGCGCGCCAAGACAGGCACGCTGAATACCGTGATCGCCCTCAGCGGCTACGTCGTCGACGCCGACGGCCGGCTGCTGGTCTTCTCCTTCATTGGTAACGGGCTGAGCCCGAGCGCCGCGAACAAGGCAGCGCTGGACCGCTCGGCCTCCATCCTTGCCGGCTGCGGCTGCCGCTGACGGGCAGGCCGGGCGGCGACTGGCAGGCTGGCACCGATGTGCGGCCGGGTTTGTTCGCCGGCCGGTGAAAGTTAACGCGCAACGTCGTGCCCCTGTGATCTGATGGAGCCTATGGAGTTCTCTGCACGCGAGACATCAGCCCAAGCCCAAGCCCTCATCAACTGGGAGCTTGCCGCTTCCACGGCCGCCCGGCTGGCGCCGGCGGGGCCAACCCTGGGATCCGCCGAGATCGGCGCCGCCGTGGAGAACCTGCGCCTCATGGCAGACATCTCCGTGCCGCATGTCCACCACATCACCGGCCTCGACGCCGCCCGCGACCTCCGCGATTCCTCCGTCCTGGTGGTGGACCGGGCCTCCTGGGCGAAGGCCAACATGCAGAGCTTCGCCGTGATGCTCGCTCCTGCCATGGAAAAGATGCTCGAGGGCCGCCGGGGGACCATCAATCCCGGTGCGGCCAGCGTCAGCGGGGCTATCACCGGCAGCCAGCTCGGCGCCATCCTGGCATTTCTCTCCAGCAAGGTCCTCGGCCAGTACGACCCCTTCTCCGCGCTCGCCGAGAACTCTTCGGCCCCCGCCGCCGGGCGCCTGCTGCTCGTCGCGCCGAACATCATCACGGTGGAGCGCGAACTCAACGTCGAGCCGGCCGATTTCCGGCTGTGGGTCTGCCTCCACGAGCAGACGCACCGGGTGCAGTTCGCCGCGGCACCCTGGCTGCGGCACCACATGCTGGATGAGATTGAAAACCTCAGCGGCCAGTTGCTGGGCAATGTCGATTCCCTGATGGAACGGGCGTCCGCAGCGGCTAAGTCCCTGAAGGACCGGAGCACGTCCGGTCCGGGCCGCGGCGCCATCCTTGACCTCCTGCAGAACCCGGAGGAAAAAGCAGCCCTGTCCCGCCTGACGGCCCTCATGAGCCTGCTCGAAGGCCACGCCAACGTCGTGATGGACGCCGTAGACGCCAGCATCGTCCCCTCGGTGAAGACCATCCGGCAGCGTTTCAACGCCCGGGGCAAGGACCGCGGCGTCATCGAGAAGTTCATCAGGAGCCTCCTGGGCCTGGATGCCAAGATGCGCCAGTACAGCGACGGCGCGAAGTTTGTCCGCGAAGTGGTGGCCGCGGCCGGCATGGAAGGCTTCAACAAAGTCTGGGATTCCGCGGACCACCTGCCCACCGAACCCGAGATCCACGATTCCAAGCTTTGGCTTGAACGGATGGGGCTCTAGTTTCCGTGCCCGCAAGCGAACCTCCCCTTGTCGATCCCGGGGCTGACCACCCGGCCGTTCGAGGCGGACGACGCCGGCCAGGCCGGCTGGCGCCTGTCGTCGGCACGGCACGGAAGATGCTCCAGGACGCCCTGGCCGGAGCGGGCTACCCGGAACGCGTGATTGTCGCCTGCAGCGGAGGGCCCGACTCGCTGGCACTCGCTGCCGTTGCCGCGTATTTCGCCCGCCGCGGGCATGTGGACGGGCACCCCGTGAGGGTCGGGGCCGTCGTCGTGGACCACCAGTTGCAGCCGGGCACGGCAGAGGTGGCCGCCACCACCGCCCGGGTCCTCACGGACCTCGGACTTTCGCCCGTAATGGTGAGGCGCGTCGACGTCGCCCCGGCCGGCATGGGCCCCGAGGCGGCCGCCAGGGAGGCGCGCCACGGCGCCCTTGAGGCCGTCGCTGACGAGACCGGTGCCGCAGTGATCCTGCTCGGCCATACCCTCGACGACCAGGCCGAACAGGTCCTGCTCGGCCTGGCGCGCGGCTCCGGAACCCGGTCCCTTGCCGGGATGCGCCCCGCCCGCGGGCGCCTCCTCAGGCCCTTCCTGGGACTGCGCCGGGCACAGACCCTGGAGATCTGCGAGGTCGAGGGCCTGGAGCCCTGGCACGATCCCAGCAACGCCGACCCCGCCTACGCGCGGTCCCGGACCCGGGTCGAAGTGCTGCCGCTGCTAGAGGAGAAGCTCGGGCCCGGCGTCGCCGAGTCCCTGGCCCGGACCGCGGCGATCCTGCAGCTGGATGCCGACTACCTGGAGGACGTGGCCGGAGACACCTTCGCCCGGCTGCGGGAGCAATCCGGGGACGAGATCAGCCTTCCGGAGGCGCCCTTGCGGGACCTTCCACCGGCTCTGCGGTTCCGGGTCATCGCCAAGGCCGCCGCCGCCGTCGGGGGCCAGCAGCCCAGCCACCAGCGCCTGCTCGCGGCGGAGGCGCTGCTGCGCCGGCAGGGATCGGCGGGCCCGGTTCAGCTCCCCGGCGGAGTCAGCGTCTACCGGCTCTCGCTCGCCCAGCGCTCTGCCGGGGGGCAGCCTGCCGCCGGCGGTGTTCCCCGGGAGGCCGCCCGCTGTGGGAAGCTTGTATTCCGGCCTCACAAACCGCCCCGAAATTAGTCGCACCCGCATCGACACAGGAGCCATTGGTGGATTCAAACGACGTCCAGGCAGACCTCAAGCACGTTCTCTACACCAAGGAACAGATCCAGTCACGGATCGCCGAACTTGCGGCGCAGATCGACAAGGACTACGAAGGCCGCGATCTCCTGATCGTCGGCGTGCTCAAGGGCGCCGTCATGGTCATGGCTGACCTGGCCCGCGCGCTGCACAGCCACGTCTCCATGGACTGGATGGCAGTCTCCTCCTACGGTTCGGGCACGCAGTCCTCCGGCGTCGTCCGCATCCTCAAGGACCTCGACACCGACCTGTTGGGCAAAGACGTCCTCATCGTCGAGGACATCATCGACTCCGGCCTCACGCTGTCCTGGCTGAAGACCAACCTCGAATCACGCGGCACCGCCTCGGTCGAAATCTGCACCGCCTTCCGCAAGCCCACCGCCGCCAAGGTCAAGATCGACGTCAAGTACGTCGGCTACGACATCCCCAACGAATTCGTCGTCGGCTACGGCCTGGACTACGCGGAGAAGTACCGCAACCTGGACTTCGTGGGCACCCTCGCCCCGCACGTCTACGAGTAGACGGCTGGCGGGGCCCGCTCCTGGACCCCGCCCGGCCGGCCCGCTACGCCCACAGGGAACTTTTGCACGTCATTGTGCGTGAGTTACAGCGAACGGTGTATAGCTAGAAGCTGACGCAGCACCACACGCGCGCAGATCGGTCGCCGTGCAGCACTACCAGGAGGGACGGGGCCAGCCCCGAACAGATGAAAGCTAAGAGTTTCTTCAAGGGCCCCGGCATCTGGATTGTCGTCGTCGTCGCCATGCTCCTGCTGGCCTTCGCCACTTTGGCGCCGGGCGGCTCGAGCCGGATTGACACCGACAAGGGCCTCGCGCTGCTGACCGGGGGCAAAGTCGAGCAGGCCAAGATCTTCGACGCCGAAAACCGCGTGGACATGGTCCTGAAAGACAACCTGCAGGTCGACGGACAGGACAAGGGCAAGAACGTCCAGTTCTACTTTGTCAACGCCCGCGCCCAGGACATTGTCAAGGCAGTCACCGATTCCAAACCGCCGAGCGGCTTCACCGACCAGCCGATCGAAAACAACTGGTTCTCCGGGCTCTTCTCCCTCCTGATCCCCGTGCTGCTGCTGGGCGTCCTCTTCTGGTTCCTGCTCTCCCGGATGCAGGGCGGCGGCTCCAAGGTCATGCAGTTCGGCAAGTCCAAGGCCAAGCTCGTCAACAAGGACATGCCGCAGGTCACCTTCAGTGACGTCGCCGGCGCCGACGAGGCAGTCGAGGAACTCGAAGAGATCAAGGAATTCCTGCAGGAGCCTGCCAAGTTCCAGGCGGTCGGGGCCAAGATCCCCAAGGGCGTGCTGCTCTACGGCCCGCCCGGCACCGGCAAGACCCTCCTGGCCCGCGCCGTCGCAGGCGAGGCCGGCGTCCCCTTCTTCTCCATCTCCGGCTCCGACTTCGTTGAAATGTTCGTCGGGGTGGGCGCCTCCCGCGTCCGCGACCTCTTCGAGCAGGCCAAGTCCAACGCCCCTGCCATCATCTTCGTCGACGAGATCGACGCCGTCGGCCGTCACCGTGGCGCCGGCATCGGCGGCGGCAACGACGAGCGCGAGCAGACGCTCAACCAGCTGCTGGTTGAAATGGACGGCTTCGACGTCAAGACAAACGTCATCCTGATCGCCGCCACCAACCGCCCCGACGTCCTGGACCCTGCACTGCTGCGCCCGGGCCGCTTCGACCGGCAGATCTCCGTCGAGGCTCCCGACCTGATCGGCCGCGACCAGATCCTGCAGGTTCACGCGAAGGGCAAGCCGATGGCTCCCGGCGTCGACCTCAGGTCTGTTGCCAAGAAGACGCCCGGCTACACAGGCGCCGACCTGGCCAACGTCCTGAACGAGGCCGCGCTGCTGACCGCGCGCTCCAACGCGAACCTGATCGATGACCGCGCACTCGACGAGGCGATCGACCGCGTCATGGCCGGCCCGCAGAAACGCAGCCGCGTCATGAAGGAACACGAACGCAAGGTCACCGCCTACCACGAGGGCGGCCACGCCCTCGTCGCGGCGGCCCTGCGGAACTCGGCGCCGGTCACCAAGATCACCATCCTGCCCCGCGGCCGCGCCCTCGGCTACACCATGGTGGTCCCGGAAAACGACAAATACTCCATCACCCGCAACGAACTGCTCGACCAGATGGCCTACGCCATGGGCGGCCGTGTCGCGGAAGAACTCGTCTTCCACGACCCCTCCACCGGCGCGTCCAACGACATCGAGAAGGCCACCGGGATCGCCCGGAAGATGGTCACCGAGTTTGGCATGAGTGAGCGCGTCGGCTCCGTGCGCCTCGGCCAGGGCGGCGGGGAGCCGTTCCTGGGCCGTGATGCGGGCCATGAGCGCAATTACTCGGACCAGATCGCGTACATCGTGGATGAGGAAGTGCGCCGCCTGATCGACGGGGCCCATGACGAGGCCTACGCCATCCTCACCGAGAACCGGGACGTCCTGGACCAGCTGGCACTCGAACTGCTGGAACGCGAAACCCTGAACCAGGCCGAAATCGCGCACGTTTTCACGCACATCCGCAAGCGCGACTTCCGTGAAGTCTGGCTCTCCAAGGAAACGCGCCCGCTCCAGTCCGCCGGCCCGGTGGAGTCGCGCCGCGAAAAGGCGGAGCGCGAGGCGCAGGAGGAAGCAACCCAGGCACGGCTCGAAGAGCCCCTGGATGCACGGCCGCCGCACGCCCAGGGCGTCCCCGGACAGGAGCCCTTCCAGGGCGTTACGGATATCGGGACTGACGGCCATCCCGGCTAGGCTTCTTCTGTGACTTCTAACTTCGACGACGACGTTCCCGCCACCGCCGCTCCTTCGGCGGTGGACGGGACAGCCCAGCACTCCCGCCCGAAAGTGGACCGCCCGCGCATCGAGGCGGCAGTGCGGGAAATCCTGCTGGCCATCGGCGAGGACCCGGACCGCAGCGGTCTCGTGGACACCCCGAAACGGGTGGCGAAGGCCTACACGGAAATGTTTGCCGGCCTGCACCACGATCCGGCTGAAATCCTGGCTACGACCTTCGACCTGGACCACGAGGAACTGGTGCTCGTCAAGGACATCCCCTTCTACTCCACGTGCGAGCACCATCTGGTGCCGTTCCACGGCGTGGCGCACGTCGGCTACATTCCCTCGCACGACGGCAAGGTCACTGGCCTGAGCAAGCTGGCCCGGGTGGTGGACATGTTCGCCCGGCGCCCCCAGGTCCAGGAGCGGCTGACCACCCAGATCGTCGAAGCCCTCGTCACCCACCTCAAGCCCCGCGGCGCGATCGTCGTCGTCGAATGCGAACACCTTTGCATGTCCATGCGCGGTATCCGCAAGCCCGGCGCGAAGACCGTCACCAGTGCGGTGCGCGGGCAACTGCATGACCCGGCCACCCGTGCCGAAGCCATGAGCCTCATCCTCGGAAGGTAAGAAATACAGACTATGGACTCCTTAGCTGCAGCCCCTGGGACCGGACCCGCGACCTCGCCGATGCCCGTACTGCGCAAACCGCGCCCGGCAGCGAGGTTTCAGGACCTGCCCACGGACCGGACCCTCGTGATGGGAATCCTGAACGTCACCCCCGACTCCTTCAGCGACGGCGGCAAGCACCCGACAGCCGACACCGCCATCGCGGCCGGACTCCGCATGTTGTACGCAGGCGCTGACATCATCGATGTCGGCGGCGAATCCACCCGCCCCGGCGCGATCGCAGTCGGCGTCGAGGAGGAACAGCGCCGGGTCCTGCCGGTGATCGAGGCGATGGTCAAGGCCGGTGCCCTCGTCAGCATCGACACGACGCATGCCGCCACCGCGGCCAAGGCCCTCGAGGCCGGTGCCGCGATCATCAACGACGTCTCCGGGCTGACCATGGAGCCGGAAATGGCGGAGCTGGCGGCCCGAACCAAGGCCCCGTACATCCTCACGCACCGCCGCGGCGACGCCAGCACCATGAACGAACTGACGGACTACCGGAACGTGGCCGAGGACGTCGCCGCCGAGCTCGCGGGCGTCCGGGACAAGCTCTACGCCGCGGGTGTGGCACCGGAACAGATCATCGTGGACCCCGGCCTCGGGTTCGCGAAGACGGATGTGCAGAACTGGGAACTGCTGCAGCACCTGGACGTCCTGCAGGCCATGGGCCACAGGGTCCTCGTGGCGGGGTCCCGGAAGCGCTTCCTGGGCAGCCTCCTGGCGGTGGCCGGCAAGGCCGCCCCGCCGGAGGAACGCGACGCCGCGACCGCCGCCGTGACCGCCATCAGCGCCTTTCGCGGTGCCTGGGCCGTGCGCGTGCACGACGTCGGCTCAAGCCTCGACGCGGTCAAGGTCGCCGCCCGCATGGCACCCCCGGCGCCCTCGGCAACTACACCGCCCGCCCCCGGCCACGGCTGATCCGGCCGCCATGGACCAGATCACGCTGACCGGCGTCACCGCCGTCGGCCATCACGGGGTGTTCGAGTTCGAACGCCGGAACGGCCAGCCGTTCATCGTCGACGCGGTGCTGCACCTTGACTTCAGCAAGGCGGCCGCGAGCGACGACGTGCAAAACACCGCACACTACGGCGAAGTGGCCGGCTGCATCAAGGCCTGGATCACGGGGGAGCCGCTGAACCTGATCGAAGCCCTGGCCGTGCGGATCGCCGAGGACGTCCTGGCCAAGTTCGCGGTGGCCGCCGTGGACATCACCGTGCACAAGCCCAAGGCTCCGATCGACGTCGAATTCGGTGACGTCTCCGTCAGCGTGCACCGGGAGCGGCGATGAGCCCGGTCTACACGCGGGCCGTGCTTGCGCTCGGCAGCAACCTCGGGGAGCGCAGCGACACCCTCTCCGCGGCCGTCGCGGACCTCGTCGATCCGCCGGAGGTCCGCCTCCTCGCCATCTCGCCGATCGTCCAGACGAAGGCCGTGGGCGGGCCGCCGGACCAGCCGGACTTCCTCAACATGGTGATCGCCGTGGAAACGAGCCTGTCCCCGCTGGAACTGCTGCGGCACTGCCACGAAGTGGAACGCAAACACCTGCGGGTGCGTGAGGTCCGGTGGGGGCCGCGGACTCTGGACGTGGACATCGTGACTTACGGGGACATCGTGAGTGCGGACCCCGAACTGACCTTGCCCCATCCCCGGGCCGCGGAACGTGCCTTCGTGCTGTATCCGTGGTCGCTGATCGATCCCGCGGCGGAACTCAACGGCGAACGGGTGGGCGACCTCGCCGCCAGGGCCGCGGACTTCGCCGACCTCGCACCCTTCGACGGTTTCCAGGACGTCAACGCCGGGGCCGACGCCGTGGAGTTGCCGTGAAGCTCACCAACCCCCTGGTCTTGCTCATTATGGCGGTGGCAGTGGCCGCCGCAGGCTGGTTCGCGACCCTCCTGACGAGCCGCTACAGCATGGCGACCCCCGTGCTGCCGCTCACCGGGCTGGTGACCATGGGCGTGATCGTGGCACTCACCCTGGTGCTGGGCATCCGCGTGCTCCGGTGGCGCAACGGCAAGAAAAAGAAAATCCTCAACCCCATCCTGGCGGCCTGGACCCTCGTCCTGGCCCAGGCCTGCGCTTACACGGGCACGGTGCTGCTGGGCTGGCACGCGGGGATCTTCATGGACCAGTTGCGTCTCTGGAACCTGCGGAGCAACCATGACATCGCCTGGCAGACGCTCGCCATGGCCGGCGGGGGTCTGGTCATGATCGTCGTGGGCCTCGTCGTCGAGCGGTTCTGCCGGATCCCGCCCGAGGACGGCGACGCCGAAACGGTTCCCGGACGGCAGGGCAAACGCAGCAAACCCTCGGCGGAAGGCGAATATGCCTACCGAGGCGATTGATCCGCCGGGCATCGCCTGGCTTCGGGTCTCACCCAAGTACGTCACCGTGCGCCTCGTCGGCTGGGCCCTCGGAAACCTGATCGTGGTGGCCATCGTGTCGCTGCCACTGGTCTTCGTTCTGGCAGCCGCATGGGTGTGGCCCCCGCTGTGGCTGGCCGTCGCCGTGCCGGCGGTGTTGCTGCTCCTTGCCATCTGGCGGCTCGTGCTGATCCCGAGGCAAGTGCGTTCCATCGGTTACGCAGAGCGCGAGGACGACCTCCTGATCCGCCGCGGGATTTTCTTCCAGCGCACCCTCGTGGTCCCCTACGGCCGCATGCAATATGTCGACATCGGGGCGGGGCCGGTGGAACGCGCGCTCGGTCTCTGCACCCTCAAGCTGCACACCGCCTCCGCCGGGACCAACGCGGAAATTCCTGGCCTGCCCGCGAGTGAAGGCGCGCGGCTCCGCGAGCAGCTGTCGGCCCGGGGCGAAGCCCGGCTGGCCGGTCTGTGACACGACTGCCGTGAAGGGACCGAAGTGACACAGGGCGGCACCGGAATTGCCCCGCGGCAGGGGGCCGGTACGGCGGAACCGTCCGACGGCGGCTGGCTGCGCGTGCACCCGGCATCGCCGTTCGTCCGTGGCTGGGTGGCACTGGCCGCCATCGCCTTCTTCTTTGGCCGCGACACCTTTGAGCGGCTCCTCCAGGGCGGCCCCCTCATCGACGACCGCTTCGCCGGGCGTGCTCCGTGGCTGCTGCTCGGCGGGGGCGCCATGCTGCTGCTGGGCGTGCTCGGTTACCTCCTGACCTGGTACTTCACCCGCTACCAGGTGGCGGACGGCTACGTACGGGTCAACACCGGCTTCCTCTTCAAGCAGCAGCGCCAGGCCAGGCTGGACCGGGTGCAGGCGATCGATATCGTGCAGCCGCTACTGGCCCGGATCTTCGGGCTGGCCGAGCTCAGGTTCGAAGTCGCCGACGCCGGCGTATCCGCGATGCGCCTGGCCTACCTCCGCACGGCGGAGGCCACGCAGCTCCGGGCCACGATCCTGTCCCGTGCCGCCGGAGTGCTGCCGGAACCCGGCCGTCCGGAGGATAGGGCTGCGGAGGCGCCCGAACGGGCAGTGCTGACCGTGCCGCCGTCGCGCCTTGTCGGGTCGCTGGTCCTGAGCGAGCAGAGCGTCACTATTGCGGCGGCCGGTGTCGTGTCCGTGGCGCTGTCTGCCGTCACCGAGAACCGCAGCTTTTCGTTCTTCCTGATTCCTGCCGCCCTGGGCCTGGTGGCGGCCTACTGGTCCTCGTTCAACAAGGGCTACAACTTTACCGCCGCCATTTCTCCGGACGGCATCCGGCTGCGCTACGGGCTGCTCGACACCCAGGCGCAGACCCTGCCGCCGGGCAGGATCCAGGCGTTGCAGGTCAGCCAGCCGCCGCTGTGGCGGATCCTCGGCTGGTACCGGATGCAGGTCAACGTGGCCGGATACGGCACCTCCGGAAACAACCGGGAAGCTTCGGCCCGGACCACGCTCCTGCCCGTCGGGACCCTCGCCGAGGTGCTGGCCATGCTCGCCCTCGTGCTGCCCGATCCCGGGACCCCGGAACCGGTGCGGATCTTCACGGCAGGCCTCACCGGGATGGCCGACGCCACCCGGTCACCGGAAACCGCCTCCGCGCAGGAGAACGACGGCGGCTTCGTCACCACGCCGCGCCGCGCCCGCCTCCTGGCGCCGCTGGGGTGGCGTCGTAACGGCTTCGCCTCCACCGGCACAGCCCTGCTGCTCAGGTCGGGCCGCTGGTGGCGGCATCTTGTCGTGGTACCGCACCAGCGCACGCAGTCGATCGCGCTGCAGCAGGGTCCGCTGGCCCGGCGGTTCAGGGTGGCGGACCTGGTCCTGCACACCACGGCCGGCCCGGTCTCTCCGCGGCTCGTCCAGGCGGGCCTGGACGAAGGCCGGGCGCTGCTCGATGCGCAGTCCGCCCGCGCCCGTGCCGCACGGAAACGCCAGACCAGCGAACACTGGCTGGACCCGGTCAGGCCGGTGGGCGCGCTGTTCGGCGCGCAGCCGGCGGCTGAGGACCAACAAACCCCTAAGGAAGGCCCGCACCATGGCTAAGCCAGGACGCCTCGGCGTCGGAATCATCGGGGCCGGCAGGGTCGGTGCCGTCCTGGCGGCGGCGCTCCGCGGAGCCGAGCACGCCATTATCGGAGTGTCCGCCCTCTCGGACGCGAGCCGCGAACGCGCCGAAACCCTGCTGCCCGGCGTCCCCATCCTGGACGTGCAGGACATTGTGGAGCGCGCCGAACTCGTCCTGCTGGCAGTCCCCGATGATGCCCTGGGCCCGCTTGTGGACGGCCTCGCCGCCCTGGGCGCCTGGCAGCCGGGCCAGCTCGTGGCCCACACATCCGGCCGCTTCGGCGTCGGGATCCTGCATCCGGTCCGGGCCGCCGGTGCCGTGCCGCTCGCACTGCACCCGGCCATGACTTTCACCGGAATGAGCCTGGACCTCACGAGGCTCCTGGACTGCACCTTCGGCGTCACGGCTGATGCCGCGATGCTGCCGATCGCCCAGGCCCTCGTGGTGGAGATGGGTGCCGAGCCCGTCGCCATAGCCGAGGCTGACCGCGTGCTTTACCACGCGGCCCTGGCCCACGGCTCGAACCACCTCGTCACGCTCGTGGCGCAGGCCTCCGAGCTGCTCCGCGAAGTCGGCGTCGACGCCCCCGAACGTATGCTCGGACCGCTGCTGCGCGCCACCCTCGAAAACGCGCTGGCCTCGGGCGAATCTGCCCTGACCGGGCCCGTGGCGCGCGGGGACACGGGCACCGTGGCCGCGCACGCCGAGGCGCTCCGGGAGCACGACGGCGGCTCCCACGGCGATATTCTGGAGGCGTACCTGGCCATGGCCCGGGCGACTGCCCGCCGGGCAGGAAGCCGCGGACTGTTGAAGCCGGAGCAACTTGACGGCATCAGCGAGGCGCTTGATGCCCCGGAAGGACCCTGACGTGACAATCCAACTCGTGACCACGCCGGCCCAGCTGCGCGCCGAGAGCGCGCGCCTGCTGAGGCACAAGGGCGGGACATCCCAAGGGCTCGTGCCCACGATGGGCGCCCTGCACGAGGGGCACGCCCGGCTGGCACGAACCGCCGTCGCCCAGAACGACGTCGTGGTGGCCAGCATCTTCGTCAACCCGCTGCAGTTCGGCGATGCCGTGGACCTGGAACGGTATCCGCGCACGCTCGATGCGGACCTGGCCCTCCTCGACGCCGAGGGCGTGGACCTCGTGTTCGCCCCCTCCGTGGACGAGGTCTATCCAGACGGGGAACCCTCCGTGCGCATCACCGCGGGGCCACTGGGCGAGAAATGGGAGGGCGCCTCCCGCCCCGGACACTTCGACGGAGCCCTGACCGTGGTGGCGAAGCTGCTGCACTACGGGATGCCCGGTACCGGCCTTCCCGGCACTGGCCTTCCGGCGTACCGGGCCTACTTCGGCCAGAAGGATGCGCAGCAGCTGGCCCTGGTCAAGCGCATGGTGGAGGATCTGAACTTCCCGGTCGAGATCGTCGCTGTTCCGATCGTGCGCTCCGCGGACGGGCTCGCGCTGTCCAGCCGCAACCGGTTCCTCTCGGACGAGGAGCGCGAGGCGGCCCTCGTGCTGTCCCGGGCCCTCCGGTTGATCGAGGAGCGGGCCAACGCCCGTGAACCCCTGGACGTGGAGTCTGCCCAGGCACTTGTCGAGTCGCAGCCGCTCGTGGGGCTGGACTACTTCGAGGTCGTGGATCCGCGAACCCTTGAGCCGCTCGCCGAGAACTGCAAGGACACCCCGTTCCGCGGCGAGGGCCTGGCCATTATCGCGGCCAAGGTCGGACCGGTGCGCCTGATCGACAACGTTCCGCTGGCCTCCTAGCACCGATCGACCGCGGGGATGCCACCCTCCCGCAGTTGTGGCGGGTCCGACGCGAACGCTCCCGCAGTTGTGGCGGGTCCGACGCGAACGCTCCCGCACTTGTGGCGTAGGAGCTGCGGGAGCGTCCGCCATTTTTTCGCAGGAGCTGCGGGAGCGTCTGCTATTTTTCCGCCGGAATTACCGGAGCAACGGGAATTACCCGCCAAGCCAGACGGTTGGAAACTGAGGCAGCACTGATGCGCCGGAACCGCCCCGAACTCCCTGAGGGAACACCATGGCTACAGACATCTCGCCAACCGCCCACCGCGATCCTGCGCAGACCAAGGTGGCCGCCGCCACGGCAACGCAGAAGATGTCCCGCGAATCCGTGACCATCATCGTCACGTTGCTCGTGGCCACCTTCGTGGTGATCCTCAACGAAACCATCATGAACGTCGCCCTGCAGCGGCTGATGGTGGATCTGAAGATTGACGCCCCGACCGTCCAGTGGCTCTCCACGGGCTTCATGCTCACCATGGCCGTCGTCATTCCCACAACCGGGTTCATCCTGCAGCGGATGTCCACCCGTGCCGTGTTCATGCTGGCCATGGGACTGTTCTCGGGCGGCACGCTCCTGGCAGCCCTGGCGCCGGGATTCGAAGTCCTCCTTGCGGCCCGCATCGTCCAGGCCGGCGGCACGGCCATCATGCTTCCCCTGCTGATGACCACCATCCTCACCCTGGTGCCGGTGGAGCGCCGCGGCGCGGTGATGGGCAACGTGAGCATCGCCATCTCAGTGGCGCCGGCCATGGGCCCCACCGTTTCGGGTCTGATCCTGGAACACTTTTCCTGGCGGTTCATGTTCGTCTTTGTCCTGCCGATCGCCCTTGCAGCGTTCGGCCTCGGCGCCAAGTACCTGACCAACATCGGCGAGACCGAAAAGACCCGCCTGGACGGCCTCTCGGTCGTGCTGACGGTCCCCGCCTTTGGCGGGCTCGTGTACGGCCTGAGCCAGATCGGGGGCGGACAGGGCGGTCCGGGCGCCCCCGCCGTGGTGGCGCTCGCCGTCGGAGCATTGACGCTGCTGGTGTTCGTGCTCCGGCAGTTGAAGCTGCAGAAGGCCGAAGGGCCGCTACTGGACCTGCGCGCCTTCAACTTCCGGATGTTCACGGTATCCGTGCTGCTGCTGGTGGTGGCGATGATCGCCCTGTTCGGGGCGGTGATCCTGCTGCCGCTGTACCTGCAGCAGATCCGCGGACTGAAATCGCTGGAGACGGGCCTTGTGCTGCTGCCCGGGGGACTCGCGATGGGCCTTCTGGGACCGTTTATCGGCCGTCTTTTCGACAAGGTCGGCCCCCTGCCCCTGACGCTCATCGGCTCGGCGCTGATGGTGGCATCCCTCTGGCAGCTCTCCATGCTGGACGCCGGGACGCCTGTCGGCTGGATCATCGCGCTGCACGTTGGCCTGAGCCTTGGCCTCGCGCTCCTGTTCACGCCAGCCTTCACGACCGGGCTGAACCCGCTGCCGCCGCACCTGTATTCGCACGGTTCGGCCATCATGAGCACCCTGCAGCAGGTGGCCGGGGCCGCCGGCACGGCGCTTCTGGTCTCAATTTATGCAGTGGTCTCGGCCGGCGCGGGCATCGTCGCGGGCATGCACGCCGCGTTCCTGACGGCCGCAGTCATAGCAGTCGCCGCCGTCGTCCTCTCCGCCCTGATGCGCAAAACCGCCCCCGCAGAGTCCCCCTCCACGAACTAAGCACATCGCCGGGATCCGCCTGGAGGGCCAGGCTCAGCCCGCGTAGAACGCGCTGAGTTCGGCGATGAGCCGGTCCGGGGCCTTGTTGACGCCGTCGTGTCCCATTCCCGGCAGGATCGTGTAGCTCGAGCCGGAGAGCACGTCGTGGATCTGGGCGCAGGCCACACCGAAGTAGGCGGGGCTCTTCTCGCCCACAATGATCAGCGTTTCCAGCGGCAGTTCCAGGAACGGTTCTGCAGGCATGTCGGCGGCGATGATGGCCTTGATCTCGCGGACACCGGTCTGCATGAGCTCCCGGAGCTGTTTGCCGATCGGGGTGCCTGCCGAGAGTTTGTTCGCCAGCGTCAGCATGGACAGCGGCATCCGGGACAGTGCGCTGCCGGTCTCCAGGCCCTTGAGCAGGACGGCGAGGGCGCGGTCGTCGTCCCCGGCCGCCGTGGCCCGCTCGTACTCCGGGGTCCAGTCCGCGGTGACGCTGTGGTTGACGGACACGGCGGGGTCGTACACGGCCAACCGTTCCACCGGCAGGGTGCGGGCCGCGTGCAGCGCCACCGCCCCGCCGAAGCTGTGGCCGAAGACGTCCGTGCTGGACGTGTGCTTCATGACGGCGTCCAGGTCGTGGATGTCCACGTCCAGGGTGTAGTCCTCCGGCTGCGGGGAGGACGAGCCGCGGCCGCGCCGGTTGAAGGTGTGCACCGGCCGGCCCAGCGAGGCGCTGAGTTTCTGCGCGAAACGGGTGTAGTCGGCCGCCGTCACCATCGAGGCAGGCACGACGACGATGCCCGAACCCGCCGAGGCGAGCTCGGCGCCCGTGCTGAAAAGCTCAATCGTTCCGCCGTCGGGTGTTCTGATGTTCTCGCGGGTCATGTTCCGAGCCTAGCTGAGCGCGCGCCGCAGTGCAGTAATCCCGCAGTGCCGCTAGCTGCCCAGCCGGCCGCCGGAGACCTCGAGGTAGCAGGAGCCGCAGAGCGATTCGTACCAGACATCCTGGCCGTCGATGGCGACCTGGTCGCCGTCGAACACCACGTGCTCGCCGGCCCGACGGGTGTTGAAGATGGCTTTGCGGCCGCAGCGGCAGATGGTTTTGAGCTCTTCGAGGGTGTGGGCGATCTCAAGGAGCCGGAGCGAGCCGGGGAAGGCGCGGGTCCGGAAGTCCGTGCGGATTCCGTAGGCGAGCACGGGGACGTTGTCGAGGACGGCGATGCGGAAGAGGTCGTCCACCTGTTCCGGTTCCAGGAACTGGGCCTCGTCCACCAGCAGGCAGGCCACAGCCTGGGTGTCGACGTGCTCAAGCAGGGCGTCGGGATCGTCTCCGGCGGCCTGGGCGGCGAAGAGTTTCCGGGCGGAGGCTCCGGCGGGAATCACGAAGTCCACCGACCGGGTCATGCCCAGCCGTGACACGACGTCGGAGTCGCCCTTGGTGTCGACGTCGGGCTTGGCCAGCAGGACCCGCTGGCCGCGTTCCTCGTAGTTGAACGCCGCCTGCAGGAGCCCGGTCGACTTGCCGGAGTTCATGGCGCCGTAGCGGAAGTAGAGCTTGGCCAAGGGGGTCCTTTCAAAGGCGTCGCCCCCGATTCTAGCGGGCCGGCGGCCCTGCTGCCGGTCGCGGCAACCGGTCCGCGGCGCCGGACCCGGCGTCCGTCAGCGGCCCGGAATCATCCGCCGCCGTCCGGCCGTGCGTCCGGGTAAGCGTACCGGGATTCCGGCGGCGGTCCCGGTGCCGCCAAGGAGGAACCTGGCTGTCGTGAGGGCGAGCCGGTTTCCCGGCCGGATGGGCCCCTCATGCAGCTGCCCCGGAACCACCGCGAAGCTGAGGGCAGGGACGGCAGCCGCGAGCTCCCGCCCGGTTTCGCCGAAATAGGCCGGGCTCCAGCCGCCGCTGAGCATCAGGGTGGGTGTGGTCACCGCGGCGAAGTCCGTCAGTTCGGCGTCGGCGTCCAGCACGGCGCGCATTTCGGCGACGGCGGTGGGCAGCAGTTCCCGCATTTCCGCGCCCAGGCTGGTCCGGGCGGAGAGGATGCTGAGCATGCGCAGCGCGCCGAGCGGCAGCCGGGAAACCGGACCCGCGGTCTCGAGTCCCTGGACCAGATGGGCCCAGGCGTGGTCCAGCTTGCCGGCCGCCACCGAACGCTCCAGTTCGGGCCGCCAGCGGCGGTTAAGGTTCCCGGCGAGCGACACGGCCGCGTCATAGGTCACCATGCGGCGGATCGGCAGGGTGCGCGCCGTTTGAAGCGCCACGAAGCCGCCGTAGCTGTGCGCGACGACGTCGCTCGCCCCGGTCTCGCGCAGCACCGCAGTCAGATCAGCGGTCTCGGTCGCCGCGGAGTAGTCGGCGGGCTGGGGAGAGGAACCGGCGCGTCCGCGCCGGTTGTAGCAGTGCACCGGCTGTCCGAGCAGGAGACTTAGTTTCCGGGCGAACGGGCGGTACAGCGCATCGGTGACCAGGGTCCCGTGCACCATGACGACGCCGGACCCGGTCTGGGCCGCCTCCCCGCCGTTGGCCGGCTGCACCCGCTCGCCCGGCCGGAAGGTGTGCAGTTCGAGGTGGCCCTCGCCGTCGTCGGTCCTCATAGTCCATGTCTCCACAGCCCCGAGTCTATTCCCGCACGCTCCCCGTCCGGGCAGAACCTGAGCGGCCGGAACTCCCGGTAAACTTGGGGATTGTGACTTCCCAAAACACCCCCGTCCCGAACCCCGCCGCCGAGCACCACGACGCCAGCGAACAGACGCGCATCCGCATGGAGAAGCGCGCCAGGCTCATTGAGCGCGGTGTCGAGGCCTATCCGGTGGGTGTTGAGCGCACGAACTCGCTGACCGAGATCCGCGAAAAGTACGCCCACCTCGAGGCCGACGAAACCACCGGCGACCTCGTCGGGGTGACGGGCCGCATCGTGTTCATCCGCAACACCGGCAAGCTGTGCTTCGCGACCCTCCAGGAGGGCGGCCTGGACGGCAAGGCAGTGCGGCTGCAGGTCATGCTGAGCCTGGCCAACATCGGCGAGGAGGCGCTCGCGGACTGGAAGTCGCTCGTGGACCTCGGTGACCACGTCTTCATCAAGGGCGAGGTCATCTCCTCCCGGCGCGGCGAGCTCTCCGTCATGGCCGAGTCCTGGTCCATGGCGTCCAAGGCGCTGCGCCCCCTGCCGGTGCTGCACGCCGAGCTCAATGAGGAAACCCGTGTCCGCCAGCGCTACGTGGACCTGATCGTCCGCGACGAGGCCCGTGAAATGGTCTACACCCGGGCCGCGATCACCCGCTCCATCCGCGAGACCCTGCACCGGCAGGGCTATGTCGAGGTGGAAACCCCCATGCTGCAGCTCGTCCACGGCGGCGCCACGGCGCGGCCGTTCGAGACGCACATGAACGCCTTCGACCAGAAGATGACGCTGCGCATCGCCACCGAGCTGTACCTCAAGCGCACGGTGGTCGGCGGAATCGACCGGGTCTACGACATGGGCCGGGTGTTCCGCAACGAGGGCGTGGACTCCACCCACAGTCCCGAGTTCACCACCCTGGAGAGCTACGAGGCCTGGGCCGACCAATTCGTTATGGCGGACCGGATCAAGGAGATCATCCTGGACGCCGCCGACGCCGCCGGCGTGGGCCGTGTCCTGCAGACAGAGGACGGCGAAATCAACCTCGACGGCGACTGGGCCTGGATGGCCGTGTACCCGGGGCTCTCCGAAACCGTGGGCCGGGAGATCACCCCCGAAACCCCAGTCTCAGAGCTGCTGGAACTGGCCGCCAAGCACGAGGTCAAGGTCGATGCCAACTGGGACGCCGAGAAGCTCGTCGTTGAGCTCTTCGGCGAGCTGGTGGAGCCGACCCTGCTCAACCCCACGTTCGTCTACGATTACCCGCCCTCCGCCCAGCCGCTGGCCCGCCAGCACCGCGAGGATCACCGGCTGATCGAGGCCTGGGACCTCATCATTGGCGGCATGGAGCGCGGTACGGCCTTCTCCGAACTGATCGATCCGGTCATCCAGCGCGAACGCCTCACCGAACAGTCCCGCCGCTCCGCCGCCGGCGACGTCGAGGCGATGCAACTGGACGAGGACTTCCTCCGGGCCCTGGAATACGGTGCCCCGCCCATGGGTGGAATCGGCCTGGGCATCGACCGGCTGGTCATGCTGTTCACGGGCGCGGGCATCCGGGAAACCATCCTCTTCCCGCTGCTGAAGCCCGAGGGACACTGAGCATGGACTACATCGCCGTATTGCTGCCCTCCGTCGTTGTCGGCCTGATCTTCTGGTTTGCCATGAAAGCCATTTTCAATGCGGACAAGTCCGAGCGGCAGGCCGAAGCCCGTGCCCAAGCGGAGGCCGAAGCGCATAACAGGGACGGGGATGCCGGCCCCACGGACAGCAAATTCCCGGGAAAGAACTTATAGCGCCCTATTCCGGCCTGTGGTTTTCCTTTGGAAAAAGTTTTCCGCTTTGACTCGCTGCCGTAAACCGGAGGATACTTTTTACAGATACATCCTGCTTTTCTAAACGCTCGTCCTTTTGGAAAGAGAGTCTTTATGGCACAGAAAGTAAAGATCATCCTCGTTGATGATCTGGATGGGGGATCCGCGGACGAGACTGTCCGGTTTGGCCTTGACGGCGTCAGTTATGAAATCGACCTGTCGTCGAGTAATGCTTCAGAACTCCGCTCTGCAGTGGAGCGGTTTGTAACGCACGCACGCAAGACATCAAGCGGACGCGCCACGCGCACGAAAATCACAAGCGGACGGAATCAGGACTCAGCCCAGATCCGTCAGTGGGCCCGCGACAACGGCTATGCGGTAAATAGCCGGGGACGTATCCAGGCTGAAATTCAGGAAGCCTACCAAAAGGCAAATTCCTAGCCGCGAGGCCATCATCCTGCGCAGTCGACTCAGCTTCACGGCGCATTAACAACGGCTTTGCCCCCGCTTTCGGCGGGGGCTTTGTCGTGTCCGCCCTATGATGCGGTCGGCGCCGGCGCGTTCCAGCCCGGTTGCCGGCCGAAGAAGCGGTCCGGCGCCGGGGGACACGCCGCATTCAGTGCGTATCGAAAAAAGCAATTGGGCAGGAGCGCCGCCGGTCCAGGCAGGATGTGTCGGACCGCCGTCGTTCCAGGACCCGGCCGGCCCGGGTTTGAGCCCTGACGTGACTTGGCAGCGGCGCCCCGGTTTCCCCTGTGGCGAACAAGCCCCAAATCTGGAACCCGGCCACGTAGCATCAAAGTACGTCGTAGCTAGGAGTGTGGCGAAATGTTTGAGCGATTTACGGACCGTGCCCGTCGCGTAGTTGTGCTTGCCCAAGAAGAGGCACGCATGCTGAACCACAATTACATTGGTACCGAACACATCCTCTTGGGTCTGATCCATGAGGGTGAAGGTGTTGCCGCCAAAGCCCTGGAGTCTTTGAGCATTTCGCTCGACGGCGTCCGCGAGCAGGTGCAGGAGATCATCGGCCAGGGCCAGCAGGCCCCGTCCGGCCACATCCCCTTCACGCCGCGCGCCAAGAAGGTGCTGGAGCTCTCGCTTCGCGAGGCCCTGCAGCTGGGACACAACTACATCGGCACCGAGCACATCCTGCTCGGCCTCATCCGCGAGGGTGAAGGCGTCGCCGCCCAGGTGCTGGTCAAGCTAGGCGCTGACCTGAACCGCGTCCGCCAGCAGGTCATCCAGCTGCTGTCCGGCTACCAGGGCAAGGAAACCACCGGAGCAGGCGTCGGCCCCGGCCAGGCCGAGGGCACCCCCGCCGGATCCGTGGTCCTGGACCAGTTCGGCCGCAACCTGACTCAAGCCGCGCGGGAAAACAAGCTGGACCCCGTGATCGGACGTGAATCCGAGATGGAACGCGTCATGCAGGTCCTTTCCCGCCGTACCAAGAACAATCCGGTGCTGATCGGCGAGCCGGGCGTCGGAAAGACAGCCGTCGTCGAAGGCCTCGCCCAGGCGATCGTCCGCGGCGATGTCCCCGAGACCATCAAGGACAAGCAGCTGTACACCCTGGACCTCGGGTCCCTCGTGGCCGGCTCCCGCTACCGCGGTGACTTCGAAGAGCGCCTCAAGAAGGTCCTCAAGGAGATCCGTACCCGCGGGGACATCATCTTGTTCATCGATGAGATCCACACCCTCGTTGGTGCGGGCGCGGCCGAAGGCGCTATCGATGCGGCTTCGATCCTGAAGCCCATGCTGGCCCGCGGCGAACTCCAGACCATCGGTGCGACCACACTGGATGAATACCGCAAGCACATCGAGAAGGATGCTGCCCTGGAACGACGGTTCCAGCCGATTCAGGTCAAGGAACCCTCGGTCGCCCACACGATCCAGATCCTCAAGGGCCTCCGCGACCGGTATGAAGCCCACCACCGCGTCACCATCACCGACGGCGCCCTCGCCTCGGCGGCGAGCCTGTCCGAACGCTACATCTCGGACCGTTTCCTGCCGGACAAGGCGATCGACCTGATCGACGAGGCCGGCGCCCGGCTGCGCATCCGCCGGATGACCGCCCCGCCGGAGCTCAAGGTCATGGACGAGAAGATCGCCGCCATGAAGCTCGAGAAGGAATCCGCGATTGACGCGCAGGACTTCGAAGGCGCCGCCTCCCTGCGCGACAAGGAGCAGAAGCTCATTGCCGAACGTGCCGAAAAGGAACGCCAGTGGAAGACCGGCGGCATGGACGACATTTCCGAAGTCGATGAGGACCTCATCGCCGAGGTGCTGGCGAATTCCACCGGCATCCCGGTCTTCAAGCTGACCGAGGAAGAGTCCTCGCGCCTGCTAAAGATGGAGGACGAGCTGCACAAGCGTGTCGTGGGCCAGGACGCGGCCATCAAGTCGCTGTCCCAGGCCATCCGCCGCACCCGTGCAGGCCTCAAGGACCCGAAGCGTCCGGGCGGTTCGTTCATCTTTGCCGGCCCCACCGGAGTCGGCAAGACGGAGCTCGCCAAGGCACTCGCGGAGTTCCTGTTCGGCGAAGAGGACGCCCTGATCACCCTGGACATGTCCGAGTACTCGGAGAAGCACACGGTGTCGCGGCTCTTCGGTGCCCCTCCGGGCTACGTCGGCTACGAGGAAGGCGGACAGCTGACCGAAAAGGTCCGCCGTCGTCCGTTCTCCGTGGTGCTTTTCGACGAAGTGGAGAAGGCGCACGCCGATCTCTTCAACTCGCTGCTGCAGATCCTGGAAGACGGCCGCCTGACCGACTCCCAGGGCCGCGTGGTGGACTTCAAGAACACGGTGATCATCATGACCACCAACCTCGGCACCCGGGACATCTCCAAGAGTGTGGCCACCGGCTTCCAGTCCGGCACGGATACGCAGACCGGCTACAACCGGATGCGTGCCCGCGTCACGGAGGAGCTCAAGCAGCACTTCCGTCCCGAGTTCCTGAACCGTGTTGATGACGTTGTGGTGTTCCCGCAGCTGACCCAGGACGAGATCATCGAGATCGTGGACATGTTTGTGGGTCGGCTGGAAAAGCGGCTCAAGGACAAGGACATGGGCATCGAGCTCACGCCGGCAGCCAAGGTGCTGCTGGCGACCCGCGGCTACGATCCCGCCATGGGTGCCCGGCCGCTGCGCCGCACCATCCAGCGCGAGATCGAGGACCAGCTCTCCGAGAGGATCCTCTTCGGCGAGATCCACGCCGGCGACATCGTGGTGGTGGATGTGGACGGCGAAGGCGACGACGCCAAGTTCACCTTCGCAGGCAACGCCAAGCCGCGCATCCCGGAGATCGCTCCGAGCGTCTAGGCATCAACGCAAAGGCCCCGTCTTCCCGGAAGGGAGGGCGGGGCCTTTGCCTTGTGCCGTCGGACGGCATGTTGCCGTACACAAGTGCCGTCAGGCGGTGACGGTGATCCAGTCCCCGTCGATGGCCGCTTTGAGGGACGCCAGGGGTTTGCGGGCCGGCCCGGTAATGACGCTGCCGTCCGAGCCCTTGAAAGTGGAGCCGTGGCACGGGCAGTCGAATTCCTGGCCGGCCGGGGCCACCGGGCAGCCGGCGTGCGTGCAGGCTGCGTCGTAGGCCAGGACCTTCGTCTCCTCCGGACGGAAGATTACGACGGCCCTTCCGTTGGCATTTCCCGTTGCAGTTTCGCCCACCTTCACGTCGTTGAGCTTGCCGACCCTGACCGGGGTGCCGGCTGGCACTGAAGCCCCAGCGGCCGATGGGGCCGGGGCTTCGGTCGCCGCCGGGGCGCAGGCGGAAAGAGCCAGGGCGCCACCGACCGTGGCGCCGGCGCCGAGCAGCAGGGAGCGTCGAGGCAGGGATTTCTCAGGGTTCATGGACCCATCATGCCAACTTTGCCTGAAAGGACCCTGCGACCCTTAGCGCCGGAACGTCCACCCGGTGCCGCGGAATCTGAAAGCAGTGTTTCACTCATAGTGAACGTAGTGTGATCCGAGCCACAGGAGGTGTTGAATCGGGGCATGGCTTCCACCGAATCAGAGATCCTGAGCGAAAAACCCGAAACTCCGTTCCACGACCTGGACCACTACCTCGCGATTCCCAGGGTCAGCGGCCTGGCGCTGAGTCCCGACGGCACGCGGCTGGTCACCACCGTGGCCACCCTGAACGCCAAGGGCACCGAATACGCCACCGCCCTGTGGGAGCTGGATCCGGCAGGGCAGAAGCAGTCGCGCCGGATCACGCGCAGCGCGAAGGGCGAGGCCGGCGCGGTGTTCACGGCCGACGGCGATCTCTACTTCACTTCCGCGCGGCCCGACCCGGACAACCCCGAGGCGGACCCCGTCAACGCACTGTGGATGCTTCCATCCGGCGGCGGCGAAGCCCGTGTGGTGCTCTCCCGCGCCGGAGGCGTCAGTGGCGTCCTCGCCGCACGGGACTCCGGCGCACTGTTCCTGAGTGCCGCCGTGCTGGCAGGCTCCACCGGGGAGGCTGACGACGAGGAACGCCGCAAGTCCCGCAAGGACACCAAGGTCGCGGCCATCCTGCACACCGGCTACCCCGTGCGGTACTGGGACGCAGATCTGGGCCCCGCGCAACCGCGGTTCTTTGCAGTGGAGCCCGGGGACGAGAAAGAGCCCGGCAAACCCGCCACAGTGGACGTTACCGCGCCGCTGACACTGCGGAACCTGACCCCCGACGCCGGAAACGGCCTCCGGGACGCGGAATCCGTGGTCAGCCCGGACGGGAAGAGAATTTACAGCAGCTTCAGTAAGCCGCTGGCGAACGCGGACACGCGGTCCGTGCTCGTCGCGGTCGACGTCGCCACCGGCACCCGCACGGTCCTGCTCGACGCGGAGGACGTGAGCTACTTCCCCGGGCCGGTCAGCCCGGACAACCGCACCCTCGTGGTGCTCAGCGAAAGCCACACCACCCCTGACGCGGCCCCGCGGATCCTGCTTCACCTGCTCGACGTCTCCGGCGACGTCCCGGGCGGCACGCCCCTGGCACCCCTGGCCCACGACTGGGACCGGTGGCCCCGGCCCGCGGCCTGGCTCCCCGACGGATCCGCGCTGCTCGTCACCGCCGACGACGACGGCGCGTCGCCGGTCTTCCGGATCAGCGTTTCCGGTGAGGCCGGCGCAACAGGCCACGTCACCCGCCTGACAGCCGACACCGCGGCCTACACCGACGTCGTGGTTTCCCCTGACGGCCGCAGCGCCTACGCGCTGCGGAGTTCCTATGAGTTCCCCGCAGAACCCGTGCGGATCGACCTCGATGGCGGCGGGACCGTCCGCTTGCCCGCGCCGGCGGAGCGCCCGCAGTACAAGGGGACGCTCGAGCGCGTGGCGACGACGGCGGCCGACGGCGCCCGGGTGCCGGCGTATCTGGCCCTCCCGGACGGGGCGTCCGCCGCCAGCCCGGCGCCGCTACTGCTCTGGATCCATGGCGGGCCCCTGGGATCCTGGAACGCCTGGACGTGGCGCTGGAACCCGTGGCTGCTGGTGGCCCGCGGTTACGCCGTGCTGCTGCCGGACCCGGCGCTGTCCACCGGGTACGGCCAGCACCACATCCAGCGCGGCTGGGGTGAATGGGGCAAGGCTCCCTTCACCGACCTGATGGCCATCACCGACGCCGTCGTGCAGCGACCGGACATCGACGAGACACGCACGGCAGCCATGGGCGGGTCTTTCGGCGGCTACATGGCCAACTGGGTGGCCGGCCACACCGACCGGTTCAAAGCGATCGTCACCCACGCCAGCCTATGGGCCCTGGACCAGTTCGGCCCCACCACGGACGCCGCCCAGTACTGGCTCAAGGAAATGTCCGCGGACATGGCCCTGGCGAACTCCCCGCACCTGCACGTGGAAAACATCAGCACCCCCATGCTGGTCATCCACGGCGACAAGGACTACCGCGTACCGATCGGCGAAGGCCTGCGCCTCTGGTACGAACTGCTGTCCAAGTCCCGGCTGGCGGCCGACGAAAACGGCGAGAGCGACCACCGCTTCCTGTACTTCCCGGACGAGAACCACTGGATCCTGCAACCCCAGCATGCCAAGGTCTGGTACGGCGTTATCGAGCACTTCCTGGCCAGGAAGCTGTTGGACAAGGACCTTCCTGTGCCTGCTGAACTCGGTCTCTGAGCGGAAACTCAGCCGTAAGATTGGGCTGTGACTGAGACGATCCGCATCCGCCCTGCCCGCACCAGCGATGTCGCGGCCATCAAATCCCTTGTGGCGCCGCTGGCTGATCAGCGCATCCTCATGGCCAAGGAGACGGTGGCGTACTACGAGAGCCTGCAGGAGTTCCGGATCGCCGAAGCCGCTGACGGCGAGGTGATCGGCTGCGGGGCGTTGCACGTGATGTGGGAGGACCTGGCCGAGGTGCGCACCCTGGCCGCATCTGACGCCTGGCGCGGCCAGGGCGTGGGACATTTGCTGGTGGAGCGCCTGCTGGAGGATGCCAAGGGCCTCGGTGTTTCACGTGTGTTCTGCCTGACGTTTGAGGTGGGTTTCTTCAAGAAGCACGGTTTCGAGGTGATGGCGGACCAGACGGCCGTGGATCCGGTGGTCTATTCGGAGCTGCTGCGCTCGCATGACGAGGGCGTCGCCGAATTCCTGGACCTCGCCCGCGTGAAGCCAAATACGCTGGGCAATACCAGGATGATCAAGTCGCTCTAAAGACATTCAGGAAAGGGTCTTCCGCTCAATAAATTTGATGGATAAACTGACCCCGGCCCAGGGGGTGGGCCACAGTCTTTCTGGAGTCAAAAATTGCACAAGAACGTGATTTTTCCTGATTTCTCAGCATTCCAAATGACTATCGCGGGTGGCCCCGGAGAGTGCGCTCCGCGTGGACGCGGCCAGGAGCCAGAATCCAGCCAGGCTTCAACTCAAGAGTCCGCACCCGGGCCCGATGCCGGACCGGCCCCCGGCTCGGACCGGCTCGGACCACCACCGTTTTCGTGGCTGGGCAGCGATGCCTGGCCCAGTTTCCCGTCGTTGGGGGACACCCGTCCGTGACCCGCGCCGGCTCCACGGCTGCAGCGGATCGGGCTGTTCTGCAGGCTGCGCGGTGCGCTTCAGCCGTTTGAAACCGGGAGCCTACCGCTGGCAGGGCCCCGGTAGTAGGGTCTAAACAAGCAGCCAGGACACCATCCAGGGAGCACCGCCATGAAGAAACTCATCAATGATCCCCGCGCCGTGGTTGACGAGTCAGTGGAGGGCTTCGGGCTTGCACATGCCGATCTCGTGACCGTCTTCGCGGACCCGAAATACATCGTCCGGAAGGACGCCCCGGTGCCCGGAAAAGTGGGGCTCGTTTCTGGTGGCGGCAGCGGCCATGAGCCACTTCACGGCGGCTACGTGGGCATGGGAATGCTCGACGCCGCCGTGCCCGGCGCAGTGTTCACCTCACCCACACCGGACCAGATCCTGCCGGCCACGCTCGCCGTGAACTCCGGGGCCGGCGTCGTGCATATCGTGAAGAACTACACCGGTGACGTCCTCAACTTCGAGACCGCCGCCGAACTGGCGCAGGCCGAAGGCGTGGAAATCCGCACGGTGCTCGTCAACGACGACGTCGCCGTGCAGGACTCGCTATACACCGCCGGTCGGCGCGGCGTGGGCGGCACCGTCCTCGTGGAGAAAATCGCCGGCGCGGCCGCCGAGCGCGGAGACAACCTCGACGCTGTCGCGGCGATCGGGGACCGCGTCAATCAGAACGTCCGGAGCATGGGGGTGGCGCTGACCGCCTGCACCGTCCCGCACGCCGGGGTGCCCAGCTTTGAGCTTGAGGAAAACGAAATCGAGATCGGGATCGGTATCCACGGGGAGCCTGGCCGGCACCGCATCCCGATGGAAAACGCCGATGGCATCACCGACCGGCTGCTGGACCCCGTCGTCAGCGACCTCGGGCTCGTGTCCGGGGACAAGGTGCTCTTGTTCGTCAACGGAATGGGCGGCACGCCGCAAAGCGAGCTCTACATCGTCTACCGCCGGGCCGCGCAGAAGCTGGCCGACCAGGGCGTCACCGTGGCGCGCTCGCTCGTCGGAAACTACATCACGTCCCTCGAGATGCAGGGCTGCTCCATTACCGTCCTGCGCCTCGACGACGACATGACGGCCCTCTGGGACGCGCCCGTCCATACCCCGGCCCTCCGCTGGGGCGTCTGACGTGGGGCTGGACGTCAACTGGGCGGTACGGTGGCTGACCTTCTCCGCCCAGGCCATGGCGGAACACCGGGTCGAGCTGATTGAACTGGACCGGCCGATCGGGGATTCCGACCACGGCGAGAACATGGACCGCGGCTTCAGAGCCGTGATGGACAAGCTCGCCGAGTCGCCTCCGGATTCCCCGGGAGCCGCGCTAAAACTGACGGCGATGACCCTGATGTCCAAGGTGGGCGGCGCCGCCGGCCCGCTCTACGGCACCGCGTTCCTGCGCGCCGCCACGTCGCTGGGCGAGACGTCCGACGTCGACGCCGCGGCCTTGGCGGCGGCGCTGCACGCCGCCCGCGACGGCATTGTCGCGCGCGGCAAGGCGGAGTCGGGCGACAAGACAATGGTGGACGCCTGGACCCCGGCGATTGAGGCGGCCGCCGTTGCGGCCGGAGGCGGGGACGTCCGGAAGGTGCTGCTGGCCGCTGCAGAGGCGGCCGAGGCCGGTGCCGTGTCCACCGACCCGATGCTCGCCCGCAAGGGGCGCGCCAGCTACTTGGGGGAGCGGAGCATCGGCCACCGGGACCCTGGGGCTGTGTCCAGCGCCCTGATCCTGCGCGCCGCGGCCGGAGCTGCCGCATGACGGTCCGGCTGGTCGTCGTCTCGCACAGTGAAAAGATCGCCGACGGCGCGGTCGAACTTGCCGCCCAGATGGCGCCCGACGTCGTGATCCTTCCCGCCGGAGGGACAGACGACGGGCGGATCGGCACCAGCCTGGACAAGGTGATGGCGGCGCTGGAACAGGCCGCCGGGGACGGGATCGTCGTGCTCACGGATCTTGGCTCTGCGGTGATGACCGCGGAGTCGGCCGTGGAGTTCATGGCGGAGCCCGGCTCCGTGCTGCTCGCCGATGCCCCGCTCGTGGAGGGGCTTGTGGCTGCCGCGGTGGCAGCCCAGGCGGGCGCAGACGCGGAGGCAGTGAAGGAGGCCGCCGAAGCCGTCTACCGGCCCCCGGTTGCGCCGGAAATCCCCGAGCACGAGCACCAGCAGCCACCAGATGCCATGGGGGACTTCGAACTCGTCAACCAGACGGGCATGCATGCCCGGCCTGCGGCGAAGATTGCCGGCGGCCTCTCCGGGATGGACGCCGACGTGACGGTCAACGGCGTCGACGGGTCGTCCATGACTGCCCTCATGATGCTCGCCGCCGGCAAGGGGACGGTGCTGCACGTGGAGGCAAGCGGCCCGGACGCCGCCAAGGCCATCGGCTACCTGGAGCGCCTGGTCAAATCCGGCTTCGGCGAACCCTAGGGGTCCTCAGCCCGTGCCGGCCGCAGGAACGGCCTCCTCCAGCCGCGCGTGCCGTGATTGGCTCCAGGCCATCCACCCGCCCGCCGCCGCCGTGAGCAGGGCACCGGCCGGCTGGGTCGGGAGGCTGCTGCCGGTGGTCGCCTGCCCCAGCACCACGCCCAGGACGTAAAAGAGCACGGCGCCTGCCACCCAGAGGGCCCCGGCCCAGCGCGGAAGCGTCCGGGATTGCCAGACGGCAACCCCGAGCAGGACGTTTCCAACGAACGCGAGCAGGAGGCCGAGCAGGAACGCGCCCGTCATGGCGGCTGGAAACTCCAGTTGCATGACGTCCCGGTTCCCGTCCAGATAGGCCTTCCCGATTGCGGGAGTGGCGAAAGTGGAGAGGGCAGCGGGGACCAGCAGCAAGGCAGTGCCGGCGATGGCGATGACGGCTGCTGCCAGTGCAAGGCGGCCGACACGGCTGTTGGCCAGGCAGCAGCCCAGCGCGAGGACCCCGAAGATCGCGAGGATGGTGCCTCCCGTGCTGCCGAACAAGTGGCTGGTCTGGTAGGAGCCCGAGCTGACGAACCGGGCCCAGGCGTCGGGGTCCCTCTGCTGGTCCGGCTGCGGCTCAAGCGTGGCCCATGCGGTGATCAGGCCGTAGACGGGCAAGGTCCACAACCCGGCCCGGATCCAGTGGGTGATGTTTTGTGCGTTCATGGACCGCCACCTTCCCCGACCGTGTGCCCCGGAAACGGGGGCGCCGCGTGCCCAGCCTAGTTCCGGTTCGTGTCCCGGGCTAGGGTGTCCGGTCAGGCAGGGAGCCGGATGCCGCCACCGTGGAACTGCGCCAGGCCGTCGCTCAACAGGCCGGCCAGCGCGCGTTCAAGCTGCTCGGGAGCCGAATTGAGCCGGTGCAGGGCCGCGAGCGGGACGCCGATCCCCTCGGGCTCGAAGCCAAGGTCCGCCGCCGCGCGCTGGAACAGCTCCGGTTGCACGGGCGCGTCGGCTGCACGAAGGACTGCCATCACGGCGCCGCGCACCTGCCGGTCCGTGCCGTGCCAGGACTGGCCCTTGGGCGTGTACGCCGGAGGCGGCTCACCGGCCGCCAGCCAGGCGCAGGAGTCCCTGACCGGACATTGTCCGCACTTGGGCGAGCGCGCCGTGCAGACCAGCGCCCCGAGCTCCATGACGGAGGCATTCCACCGCACGGAGGCGCCGACGTCGTGCGGCAGCACCGCCGCAGCCAGCCGCATTTCCGCCGCGGTCAGGGCCTGCGACGGCAGGGCCGACCCGGTGAGCAGCCGCGCGTGGACCCGGCGGATGTTGGTGTCCACCACGGTTTCGCGGCGTCCGAAGGCGAAGGCCGCCACGGCAGCCGCCGTGTAGGTACCCACGCCCGGGAGCTCCAGCAAAGCCGCAGACGTGTCCGGAACCCGTCCGCTATGGTCTTCTGCGATGGCTACGGCGGCCGCGTGCAGGCGCAGGGCCCTGCGCGGATACCCGAGCCGCCCCCAGGACCGGACTGCCTCGCCCGCGGGCTCGCTGGCCAGATCGGCCGGTTCCGGCCAGCGCCGCAGCCATTCCTCCCAGACCGGCAGGACACGGACTACCGGGGTCTGCTGGAGCATGATCTCGCTGACCAGTACGCCCCACGGTGTGCAGTCCGCCGCGCGCCAGGGCAGCTCCCGGGCGTTGGACCCGAACCAGGCCGCCAGTGCATGATGCAGCCCGGCGAGCCCCTGGCCGGCCCGATCCTGGGCATCGGCGGGCAGCCCGCCCGGGAGGGCTCCGGGTGGCATGACGGCTGGGATCAGGGGGGAGTCGGCTAGAGCTTTGATCCATTTAGCGTAATAGATTGCGGCCGCGGCCAGCCCAGCGGCGTGGGAGGGCCCCATACCCTGCGGGGTTCTCTAGCCTAGAAGGATGGTCAGGCAAGGCAATTCAGGAACGAACGGTTCAAAGCCGAAGGGTTCCGCGGGCGGGAACTCCGCGCGGAAACCCGGACGGGCACCGCTCAGGCCCGTTTACCGCCGCCGCCGGCTGTTCGTCGGCGTCATCGTGCTGCTGGTGATGGCCGTTGCCTTCGGCGGCTTTGCCGCAGTTTCCGCCGGCATGAAGTCCGGCGGGCAGGCCGCCGGCACACCCGCCAACGAGACCAAGCCGGCCCCGGCCGGCGTAACTCCGGCGACATCTGCAGCCCCGGCAGCCACGCCGACCCCCACACCCGCAAACGGCTGCGACCAGAATCTCGTCACCGTCTCGGCGGCCACGGACAAGCCTGCCTACGCCGCGGGCGAGATTCCGTTGCTTACCTTGAAAGTCACGAACGGCAACAAGGTGCCGTGCGAGGTCAATATCGGGACGTCGCAGATGGAATACCTGATCACGAGCGGCTCGGACCGGATCTTCTCGTCCAAAGACTGCCAGTCGGAGAGCTCGGATCTGATGAAGACCATCGCGCCTGGCCAGAGCGAGACGGCGAACTTCCAGTGGCAGCGCAACCGCACGGTGCAGGGCTGCGATCCGGTCGAGGCCAAGCCGGGCGCCGGCGGCGCGTATTACGTCTTCACCGCGCGGCTGGCCAACAAGACCAGCCCCAAGGCAGTGTTCCAGCTCAACTAATCCCCGTCGATTGCTCCGCAGGCGCCGTTTTGAGGGTCCAAAAGGGCCCTTGCGGAGCAGTGGACGAGGATTGACGGGGTCAGAGGAACCTGTCGAGAAGGCTGGCCTCCGCCATGCGGCTCAGGCCCTCGCGGACGGTCCGGGCGCGCTGGTCGCCGATCCCGTCCACCGTCATCAGGTCATCGATCGTTGCGGCCATCAGGAACTGGAGGCCGCCGAAATGGTCCACGAGGCGATCCGCGACTGCTTTCGGCACGGCCTTGAGGCCGGAGAGCAAGCGGTACCCGCGCGGCTGGACGACGGCGTCGAGGTTTGCCTCCCCGCCGGCGAAGCCGACGATTCCGGCAATCTTGCCCAGATCGATCAGCTCGGTGGGTCCCAGGTTCACCAGGGACTTGACGGCCTTGTCGATGTCCTCGGCCGAAGCATTCGGACTGGAGTAGTCACGGATGATGACATCGCTGCCGGGCCCGCGGCCGACGGTCAGCTCGTCCAGCTGCAGTGAAAGGAGCCGGCCGTCTTCGCCCAGCTCCAGGACGTACTGCGAGATCTCCTCGGAGATCCGGCGCACCATTTCCTGGCGCTGCAGGGTGACCGCCACATCGCGGACCGTCACCATGGCCTCAATTTCCAGCGCCGACAGCGAGCTGGTCACCTGGTCCAGGCGGGAGCGGTAGCGTTCCAGGGTGGCCAGGGCCTGGTTGGCGCGGGCCAGGACCTTCTCCGAGCCTTCCAGGACGTGGCGCAGCCCGTTCACGTACAGCGCAATGATCTGCATCGACTGGCTGACCGAGATGACCGGGACGCCGGTCTGGATGGCAACGCGTTCCGCCGTACGGTGCCGGGTGCCCGACTCCTGGGTTTCGATGCTTGAGTCCGGGACAAGCTGGACGGCTGCCCGCAGGATATTGCTGGCGTCCTTGTCGCAAATGATGGCACCATCCATCTTGGCCAGTTCCCGCAGCCGGGTCGGGGAGAAGTCGATCCCGATCTCGAAACCGCCGGAACAGATGGATTCGATGGTCCGGTCAATGCCCAGCACGATCAGCGCCCCGGTCCGGCCGCGGAGGATGCGCTCCAGGCCGTCACGAAGGGCGGTGCCGGGGGCCACTCTGCCCAGAGTCGCCTTGAGTGAATCTTCAGGGCTCCGAGCCATAGATGTTCCCCTTCAAAGGTGCAGGCTCCAGCCTGCAGGTACGCCGGTTTCCAAGGTTTCCAGCCTGATCAAAAATACTCGGTTGCCCGCTCTCACCATAGTAGGGGCAAAACAGGGCGACAACCGCACGGACAAGCCTCAAAGTGCCCCATCGGGGCCCTTCGGCGGGCAGCTCCGGAACGGCTTCGGCGGCCATGTCCCGGGGCCGTACTTTGGCCCGTTCGCGGCGGGGGCCCGCGGCCTGCGATAAACTTGAAGCCCAGGGTGTATGGCCGGCGCACAGGCGCCGCGGCCCCCCTCGCGATAAATGCCAGTATCGCGGTAATTCCCAGCCCGCAGCGAAAGTAGCACCGTGTCCCAAGATGTCCCCAGCCCCGCCAGAGTCCAGGAGATTCACAAACAGGCGGCCCGACGTCGGACTTTCGCTGTCATTTCGCACCCCGATGCCGGCAAATCGACCTTGACCGAGGCGCTCGCGCTGCACGCCAAGGTGATCGGCACTGCCGGCGCGTCCAGCGGCAAGGCCAACCGCAAGGAAACGGTTTCGGACTGGATGCAGATGGAAAAGGACCGCGGCATCTCGATCAGCTCGGCCGCCCTGCAGTTCGCGTACCGGGACACCGTGATCAACCTGCTGGACACCCCCGGCCACGCCGACTTCTCCGAGGACACCTACCGCGTGCTGGCCGCCGTGGACTGCGCCGTGATGCTTGTGGACGCCGCGAAAGGCCTGGAAACCCAGACCATGAAACTCTTCGAGGTCTGCAAGCAGCGCAACCTGCCCATCATCACGGTAATCAACAAATGGGACCGGCCCGGCCTCGACGCCCTCGCCCTCATGGACGAGATCACGGAGCGCACCGGCCTCCAGCCGATGCCGCTGACCTGGGCCGTGGGCATCTCCGGTGACTTCCGCGGTGTCTGGGACCTGCGCAATGACCGTTTCGCGCAGTTCAAGCGCAACAACGCCGGCGCCAACATCGCCCTCACGGAGTACTTCACGCCGGAGGAGGCCGCGGCCAGCCAGGGCGGCGACTGGACCAACGCGGTGGACGAAGCCGGACTGGTCATTGAATCCAATCTCGGGTTCGACGTCGAGGCCTTCCACGCCGGCAAGGCGACGCCGATCCTCTTCAGCTCGGCCGCGCTGAACTTCGGCGTCAAGGAAATCCTCGACGCCCTCGTTGACTTCGCGCCGCCCGCGGCGCCCCGGCCCGACGTCGACGGCGCCGCCCGTCCCGTCGCTGCGCCCTTCGCCGGATTTGTCTTCAAGGTCCAGGCCGGCATGAACAAGGCCCACCGGGACCACGTGGCCTTCATCCGCGTCTGCTCCGGCATCTTTGAACGTGGCATGGTGGTCACCCAGGGCAGGACGGGAAAGTCCTTCGCCACGAAGTACGCCCAGCAGGTCTTCGGCCGCGAACGCGAGGTCATCGACGAAGCCTTCCCCGGGGACGTCGTGGGCCTCGTGAATGCCTCCTCGCTGCGCGTCGGGGACAGCCTGTTCCTGGACCAGCCGGTGGAGTTCCCCGCCATCCCGCTGTTTGCCCCGGAACACTTCCAGGTTGCGCGGTCCAAGGACCCCAGCCGTTTCAAGCAGTTCCGCCGCGGCATCGAACAACTCGAGCACGAGGGCGTCATCCAGGTGCTCCGTTCCGACATCCGCGGCGACCAGGCTCCGGTGCTCGCAGCGGTGGGCCCGATGCAGTTTGAAGTGGTGGAGGACCGGATGGCGCACGATTTCAGCGCCCCGATGCGGCTGGAGCGGCTGCCGTACTCGCTGGCCAGGATTACGACGGCGGACGCCATGCCGGCGCTCGCCAACGTCACCGGCGCCGAGGTGCTGCTGCGTTCCGACGGCGAATACCTCGCCCTGTTCAACGACGTCTGGGCGCTGCGCCGGATCGAGAAAAACCTCCCGGACCTGACCCTGGTTCCGATCGGCACGCACAATCCCGCCAAGTAGGCAGACCACCCCTCGTTTGGCGGCAATAGTCAGCCGCCCTGCAGGACTTCACAAATCCCATCCCCGGGTTACCATAAGTATGCTTGCTAATAATGCGGGTGCCGGGGGATCAAACCGGCTTTTAAAGGCCGGATCCTCCCAAAGCCTTGGGCGGACCCCACTTTCAAGGGACCACGAACACTTCTTGACCACCACCATGGAACCCGGATACCTGCTCAGCGGGCGCTACCGGATCGAAGCCCTCATTGGCCGGGGCAGCCAATCAAGCGTGTACCGAGCCGCCGACGAGCTCCTCGAGCGTGAAGTGGCCATCAAACTCTTCCGGGACGGAGCCGTCGTCGACGCCGAGCGCAGCCGGCGGCAGGGCGAAGAGATCCGGATCCTTGCCGGAATGGCCCACCACGCCCTGGTCACGCTCTTTGACGCCGGCGCGGACCTGAGCGATCCACTGCAGCGTCGGGACTACCTCGTCATGGAGCTGGTGCGCGGACCGGACCTCCGCACCCGCACAGCCCAGGGCCCGCTCTCTCCCGCCCACATGGCACTGATCGGCCACGATCTCGCCGCCGCCCTGGCGCATATCCACCACCAAGGCATCATTCACCGCGACGTCAAACCGGCCAACATCCTGCTCGTGGACTACAGCGACGACGACCGCCGGCCGCGGGCAAAGCTCAGCGACTTCGGCGTCGCCATCACCGTCCGGGACGGCCACCGCGGCGATCCGGGGGACAGCTCGGGAACTCCGGCGTACCTCAGCCCGGAGCAGGCCTCCGGTGAGCCTGCCGGGCCGGCCAGCGACGTCTACTCCCTGGGCCTGGTCCTGCTGGAGGGGCTGACCGGTCAAATGGCGTACCCGGGCGCTCCCGTCCAGTCCGCACTGGCCCGGCTGCTCCGAGATCCCCAGATTCCACAGGAACTCGCCCCCAAATGGGTGGCGCTCCTGACGTCCATGCTGGCGCGTGAACCCGCAGACCGGCCGCTGGCGCGGGAAGTTTCGCTGGCGCTGCGGCAGGAAGTCATCCACGGAACCGGCCGCCACCGCGGCGGTGCCACGCCTTTGATGACGGACGAAGAAGGCCGGATGCAGGCAGTACGCCGGTACAGGATCCTGGACACCCCCGAAGACGGCGCCTTCGACCGCGTCGCGGCCCTGGCCGCCAAGTTATTCTCGGTGCCGGTGGCTATTGTCAGCGTCGTGGACCATGACCGCATCTGGTTCAAGTCCCACCACGGCACCGACGTGACCCAGATCGGCCGGGATCCGGGCCTGTGTGCCTCCGCCATCCTGCAGAACGATCCCTGGATCGTCCGCAATGCCAGGATGAATCCGCTGACGCTGGCCAATCCGCTCGTGGCCGGGGAATTCGGGCTGCAGTTCTACGCAGGCGTCCCCCTCCGCACCCCGGACGGCTATAACCTCGGAACTTTCTGCATCCTTGACCGTGAACCGCGCGAGTTCACCGCTGAGGACACCCGGACGCTGCAGGACCTTGCCGCGATCGTGATGAACGATCTTGAGCTCCGGCTGCACAGCCGGCAGTCGATCGCCGTCTAGGCCGACGGCGGCGGGCGGGGCCCGGCGTCTGCCCGCCGGCGGACCCGCGGGGACAAGCGCCTGCCCGCCGGGCCCGGCGTCGGGCCAGCACAGTGGCGCCTAGCGCCTCCCGGCGTGCAGCGCCAACTCCAGCTCGAACCGTGCCTTCGGATCCTCGAGCGCGTCACCGAACAGCTCCCGCAACTGCGCGGCCCGATAGCCCACGGTCTGCGGATGGATGCCGAGCTCGGCGGCCACCGGACCGCGCTGGCCCCAGTGGCGCAGCCAGGAGAGCAGGGTCTCTGCCAGCCGCTCCCGTTGCGCCGGGCGGAGCCCCTCCAGCGGGGCCAGCCGGCGGTTGGCCAGCTCGGCGATGGCAGAGGGCTCGGCCCCGAGGATGACCTGCGCCAGGTGCTCATCGGCCCAGATCGGCGGGTCCTCCGGCCCGTCCCGGGGCGGCAGGACCGACGCCGCCAGCACGGCCAGCCGCAGCGAATCCGGAACCTTCTCCCAGCCTCCGGCAGGGCCCACCGACGCGCCGCGACCCTGCAGGGCCCGGTCCAGCTCGGCGCGTGCGGCCTTGGACTTGCCCGCCGGAACCAGGACCACGGCGTCCGTCTCGCGTTCGATCACCAATGTCCCGGGCCCGAGCCGCAGGCGCAGGCCGGCCGCCCGGTCCAGCGGCAGCGTCACCACCGCCATCCGTTGCGGCAAAGACCAGTCCGCCATGGCTGCGGTCTGCCGCAGCGCCGCCTCGTCGGCCTGGCCGAGCAGGAGCAGGTCCAGGAGTTCGGTGCGGCGCCGGTCCACGGCCCCGGCGCGTTCGGACTGCTCGAAGGCATAGGCCTCGGCGCTGACCGCAGACAGCTCGTCGATGTAGGCAAGAATCGACTCACCCAGATCCACCACCACGCTTTGGCCCAGATGGTGCTCCACGGACACCCGCGACATCTCCCGAAAAGTCACCCGGGCACCCATGCGGTAGGCGCTCAGCAGCGCGTCCATACTCCGGCCCTGCCGGAATTCCCCGCTTCCCAGCCCTGCCACGAGCAGGCGGCTCTCCTCGGACAGCGCGGGCAGCCTGGTCCCGGGCAGTTGCAGGAAGCGGTCCAGCGCGGCCGCCACCCCGCGCCGCAGGCCGCGGCCGAAGCGCCCCTCGATGGGCCGGGCGTAGGCGGGCACCAGCTGGGGGACCGCCTCGATGATGGCCTCGACGATGCCGGGCATCATGGGGCGCAGCATGTCGCTGACCTCCCGCGGCAGGGCCAGCCACGGGGGCTCGTAGGCGGGGGTCGTGGATCCGCGGGCTGGGGAAGTGTTCATCGAAAATCCCAAAAGTTGTTCCGTGGGGATAGTTTCCTAGATCCGATCGTATGCCTTGAGTGAAGAATTATGACGCAATCTGACATATGGTTGATACATGATCCGGCTCCGTAAGCTGGCGCGCGCCGCATCTCTACTGACCACCCCGCTAGCTCCAGAAGACATTCTGTCGCTGTTCAACCCCGTGTTCTCCGCCCGCCAGTTGCGCGGCGTGGTCACCCGGGTGGTCCCTGAAACGGCCGATTCCGCCACCATTTTCTTCCGTCCCGGCCGCGGCTGGCAAGCACACCTTGCCGGTCAGTGGGCCCGTATCGGCGTCGAGCTCGACGGTGTCCGCCACTGGCGGTCCTACTCGCTCAGCGCCCCGGCCGGCAAAGACCCGGCCATCACCGTGACCGACATGGGCGCCGTGTCCGGCGCCCTCGTGCGCAACACCAAGCCCGGCGACGTCCTCTTCCTGGCCCCTCCCCAGGGCGACTTCGTCCTGCCGGAGCACCCCCGGCCGCTGCTGATGCTCACCGCCGGCAGCGGCATCACCCCTGTCATGTCGATGATCCGCACGCTCGTGCCGCACCGTCCCGACTCCGACGTCGTGCTCATCCACACGGCCCGGACGCCGGCGGACGCGATCTTCCGCGAGGAACTCGCCGAGCTCGCGGACCAGTTCCCCAACTTCCGCGTCACGCACTGGTTCACGGGGGAGCGGGGGCGCATGGACTTCGGCTCGGCCGATGAGCTGGACCGGCTCTGCCCGGACTGGCGCCAGCGCGCAGCCTACGCCTGCGGTCCCGAAGGCTTCCTCGACGACGCCGAGGCACTCTGGGAGTCTGAGACCGCAACCGCCGAGCCCTCTCCGGAAGCCACCCTCACCATTGAACGATTCAGCACCAAGCTCGCCGGCGGCGACGGGCACGACGGCGGGCTGGTCACCTTCGAGGCCTCCGACCGCGAAGTCGAAGCCGACGGCGACACGCCCCTGCTCGACGTCGGCGAGGACGCCGGCATCCTGATGCCGAGCGGCTGCCGCATGGGCATCTGCCACAGCTGCCTCATCCCCCTCCGGGCCGGCCAAGTCCGTGACCTGCGCACGGACGAAGTCCACGGCGAGCCCGGCCAACTAATCCAGACGTGCGTGTCGGCAGCCGCCGGCCCCGTTAACCTCGACCTCTAAGGAGCACCACCGCATGACGATTGTTTCCGACAAGCCTGACGTTTCCGAGGAAGCTCCCAAGGGCGACGATCCACAAGGCAAGCCGTCCGCGGCCGTAAAGCCGCGGCCCGGTGCCCTGGCGGAGACCGGCAGCCCACTGGTCCGTCCGGCTGCGGCGGCGCACCTCTCTGACGAGCAGGTCGCCGAGCTCGGCCGCGAACTCGACGCCATCAAAGACGAGGTGCTCGCCAAACGGGGCGCCAGCGACGCGGCGTACATCCGCCGGGTGATCAAGGTCCAGCGCGGGCTTGAGATCACCGGCCGCGCCACCCTGCTGGTGAGCAAGCACAGAGCAGCCTGGCTCGCCGGCACGGCGATGCTTAGCTTCGCCAAGATCCTGGAAAACATGGAACTGGGGCACAACATCCTGCACGGGCAGTGGGACTGGATGCGGGACCCGGACATCCACTCCACCACCTGGGACTGGGACTTCGTCACCCCGACGCGATCGTGGCAGCACACCCACAACGACCTGCACCACCGCTGGACGAACGTCGTGGGCAAGGACAATGACATCGGGTACAACCTGCTGCGGATGGATCCGTCCCAGGAATGGAAGCCCTTCAATCTGGGCAATCCGCTGTACAACGCGATCCTGGCGCCCGTCTTTGAATGGGGCATCGCACTCTATGATCTCGAGCTGCCTGATTACCAGGAGGGCAAGAAGAGCAAGGAGGCCATGACCCGGGACCTCAAGGCGCTGGGGCTCAAGGCCCTGAAGCAGTTCACCAAGGACTATGCCGCCACACCGGCCGTGGCCATGCTGACCGGCTCGGGCAAGCAGGCGCTGTACGGCACCCTGACCGCCAACGCCGTCCGGAACGTCTGGGCGCACGCGATTATCTTCTGCGGGCATTTCCCCGACGGCACCGACACCTTCACCGAAGAGATGGTCGAAGGTGAAACCCGCGGCGACTGGTACGTCCGCCAGATGATCGGCTCCGCCAATATCTCCGGGTCCAAGTTCATGCACCTGATGAGCGGCAACCTCTCGCACCAGATCGAGCACCACCTCTTCCCGGACCTGCCCTCCAACCGGTACGCCGAGGTCGCGCCCAAGGTGCAGGAGATCTGCAAGCGCTACGGACTGCCTTACACCACGGGCCCGCTGCTGAAGCAGGTCGGCTCAACCTGGGCCAAGGTCTTCAAGCTGGCCCTGCCTCCCAAGAAGGCCTAAGTCCCCAGGCCCAACCACCGGGATTGAATGATTGACGCAAGGGCGTCTGCCATCGCGGCAGGCGCCCTTTGTGCGCCGCGTGTGCGCTGCGTCCGGTGCAGGCTCAGGGCTTGCTCGCCACACCCAGGACGTGGGCCAGGCGCGGGTTGGCGGGAAGGACCGAAAAGCCGAAGCGCTCCAGGGCCTGCACGGCGAGGCCTGCCCCGGCCATCATGGCGGCGGTGTCGCGGTTCGGGTGGCATCCGCCGGCCATCCGGCTCCACAGCGGGGTGAGCAGGTCTTCGGCGACCCCAAGCGCGCGGTGTGCCGAGCGGACGTGTTCATAGAAGAGCAGCAAACCGCCGGACCGCAGGACCCGGACCACCTCCGCCAGGACGACGGACTGGTCCGCCACGCTGCACAGCACCAAACTGAAGACGACGACGTCCACCGAGGCATCGGCGGCCGGCAGCGCCTCCGCGACGCCGTCTTTCACGAGGACAGGCACCGGTGCCGTGCGGGCGGCGGCCAGGGCCAGCCCCCGGAGTGTGGGGTCCGGTTCGAGGGCCAGCACACCCGTCACCGCGGCAGGGTAGAACGCGAAGGTGGCCCCGTAGCCTGCCCCGATTTCGACGACGACGCCGTATGCCGGCTCCACAAGGCGCCGGCGATGCTCCGCTGCCCCGCGGGCGTCCATGCGAGGACCCACGCGGGCATAGGACTTCCCGAACGACGGATCGCGGCGGTTGGTCTCCGGCATGGCGGCCTCCTTCCCGTCAGGATTCGAGCTCAGCTGACCGCGGCCGGATTGAGCTTGAGCCTGCGCAACAGCTGGGCGTTAAGGGCCACCACAATGGTCGACGCCGACATCATCACGGCGCCCGCGGCGGGGGAGAGGACGATCCCGGCGAAGGCGAGAACCCCGGCCGCCAGCGGTACCGAGATGACGTTGTAGCCGGTGGCCCACACGAGGTTCTGCCACATCTTCCGGTAGCTCGCCCTGGACAGATCGAGCATCGAGAGCACCGCCCGGGGATCGTTGCCGGCCAGGACGACTCCGGCGGACTCCATCGCCACGTCGGTGCCGCCGCCGATCGCGATCCCGACCTCGGCCCGTGCCAGCGCGGGGGAATCATTGACACCGTCGCCCACCATGGCCACCCTCAGCCCGCGGGCCTGGAGCTCAGCGACTTTCCTGTCCTTGTCCGGGGGCAGGACCTCGGCGAACACCTCGTCGATGTTCAGCTCGGCCGCGACGGCCCGGGCCACCTGCCGGGCATCGCCGGTGATCATGGCCACCTTCAGCCCACGGTCCCGCAGGGCGCGGACGGCCTGGCGGGACTCCGGGCGCACGGCGTCCTCGAGGCTGATGGCGCCCAGGACGGCGCCGCCGTCGACGACGTGCAGCACTGCGGCGCCCCGGTCCATCCAGCTGCCGGTGGTGGCGGCCAAAGCCTGCGGTTCCTGCAGGCCCACCTCCCGGAGCAGGGCAGGTCCGCCCACCTGGACCGCCCTGCCGTCAATTACGGCGCGGACGCCGTGCCCGGTCAGGGAAGTGAACCCATCCGCCGTCGGGATCTTCAGTCCCCGTTCCCGGGCGGCGGCAACGAGTGCGCGGGCCAAGGGGTGCTCGCTGTCGGCCTCCACGGCTGCCGCGAGGGCCAGCAGGCTGTCGCGGTCCGCCCCCGGGACGACGGCTACGTCTTTCACGGCCGGCTCGCCCCTGGTCAGCGTCCCGGTCTTGTCAAAGAGCACGACGTCGACAGTGCGCATCCGCTCCAGGGCCATGCGGCTCTTGATCAGCACCCCGGCCCGCGCCGCCCGTTCCGTCGAGATGGCGATCACGAGGGGGATGGCAAGGCCCAGCGCATGGGGGCAGGCGATGACCAGCACCGTGACGGTGCGCGAGACGGCATCGGAGACGCTGCCCAGCAGTGTCCAGGCAATGAAGGTGACGAGGCCGGCGCCTGCAGCGAAGTAGAAGAGGAACGCAGCCGCCCGGTCGGCCAGGGCCTGGGCCCGGGAGGACGACGCCTGCGCCTCGGCCACGAGCCGCCGGATTCCGGCCAGGGCAGTATCCTCGCCGATGGCCGTCACCCGGACGCGGAGGCTGTTGTCCGTGGCGATGGTGCCGGCCACAACAGGATCCCCGGGCGAGCGGAGAACGGTTCTTGACTCCCCGGTGATCATCGATTCGTCGAATTCGGCCTGACCCTCGATCACCGTCCCGTCCGCGGGCATCCGAGCGCCGGAACGGACCAGGATGGCATCGCCGGCCTTGAGCTCGGACACGCTGACGGTTTCGGTGCCGGTGCCGGTGATGCGGTCCGCCTCGTCGGGGAGCAGGGCGGCGAGGGCATCCAGCGCGCCCTGTGCCGAGCCAAGCGCGCGCATCTCGATCCAGTGGCCCAGCAGCATGATGGTCACCAGGAGCGCCAGTTCCCACCAGAAGTCGAGATCGAACCCGCCGAGCCGCAGGCTTGTGACCCATGAGGCGATGAAGGCGACGCTGATGGCCATACCGATCAGCAGCATCATGCCCGGCTTGCGGGAGCGCAGCTCGTTCAGGCCGCCCTTGAGGAACGGCTCGCCGCCGTAGAAGAAGATCACCGTTCCCACCGCCGGGGGAATCCACGCGGAGCCTGGAAAGGCAGGGGGCTCGTAGCCGAGCAGGCTGCCGAACATGGGGCTGAAGAAGACCACGGGGACGGCCAGCGCCAGGGTCAGCCAGAACCGGTTCTTGAACATCGCGACGCTGTGGCCGGCATGCTGGCCCTGGGTGTGCACGATGTGCTCGTCGTCCATGCCGTTCATGGCCGGCTCGTGGTGGTGGCCGGCGTGGGCTTTGGTGGCCTGTCGGCCCTGGTAGTCCATGGAGCACTCCTTGGCGAAGTTCATTGTGGTGCCGGAATGACTTCAACATACCCCCGGGGGGTATCTTTGGCAAGAGTGTTTGGCCAGGGCGGACCCGGTCCCGGGCTCTCCGCCGCCGGGGTCCTGCCTGCGCATGCCCTGCCCCGTCATTCCCGGCCCGCCACGCGTTCCATGGGCGTAACGCCCCGGACATTTCCGCCGCCGTCGAGGCTGGTATCGGAGACCACCAGGACGCGTTCGGTGGCCGATTCGATCGGTTCGGGGTCCTCGACGATGATCGCCCCGAACAGCCCGCCGAAAATCTGCCGCGCCACGAGACCGTGGTGGTGCGGGTGGTACCAATACATGCCCGGCGGGTGGTCTGGCGGCAACCGGTAGTTGTAGTCGAAGCTTGCCCCGGGGCTGACAGTGACGAAGACGTTGTCCGCACTTCCTGCCGGAGAAACGTGGAGGCCGTGCAGGTGGAGGTTTGTGTCCTCGTCCAGGCTGTTGACGAACCGGATGCTGAGCTCGTCGCCCGCGCGAAGCCGGAGCGTGGGCCCGGGCAGGCTGCCGTTGTATCCATACGCAGAGGCCTGGCGTCCGCCGAGCCGGAACTGGCCGGGGCCGGCTTCCAGTCGAAGCTGCAGCTTACCGCCGGCGCTCCGCAATTCCGGGGGTTGGAGCAGTTCCTCGCCAGGGCCCGCCGCCGTTCCGGTGTGCGGCGGGAGGGCCAGGGCAACCCACAAGCCCGCCCCGCCCGCCACGGTGCCGGCCAGCCCGAGCCCGCCGAGGAGGAAGGCGTCGCGCGGGCTGATGGACTGCACTAGGGCTCCTCGCCAAGCACCTTCAGGTTCTCGCGGTACTGCTCCGCGGTGAGTTCCCCTCGCGCGAAGCGTTCATCAAGGATCAGCCGTGCCTGGCTCCGTCCGCCCGGGGAGCCCGGTCCTGCGGAGGGAGGTCCCGACCCGGGTGGGCCGTATTGTCCAGGCCCGGGACCCGGGCCGTAGGGTCCCGGACCGAAGTGGCCCTGGCCCAAATGATCAGGGCCGCCGCGCCCGACTCCACCCGTGAAAATGCGCACCGCCAGCAGCACCAACACCGCAATCCCGATCAGCAGCAGCAGCCCCCAGAGCCACACGAAGCCCATGCCGTTTCCGTAGCCCCACATCATGGCCGATCCCTTCGCCGGTGCCCGCCCCTCATTCCATGGTGCGCCTGTTGTGAGGACTGGACTAGGGCACTAAGTCAGGGTCAGCCAGCGCTCCTGCCCAGTTGCCTGCGGCAGGAGGGAGCGGAGGGCCCGGAAAACGCGGGAATCCCGCCCGGCTCCGGGCCCGGGAAACGAAGCAACCGGGAAGGAACGCCGACCGGGCAGTCGGGAACCGAAGCAACCGCACAGGGCCGCCACAGGCCGGCTAGCTGATCAGCAGCCCGAGAGCCTCGGCAAGGTGACCGACTTCGCGGACCGAGAAGCCGGCGGGGACCGGCCCGGGCCCGTTGGGGCTCGCGGGAACCACGGCATGGGTGAATCCGAGCCGGTGGGCTTCCTGGATGCGCTGGTTGATGCCGGGCACCGGGCGGACCTCACCGGCCAGGCCCACCTCGCCGAAAGCTATGAGCCGCTGCGGCAGGGGCTTCCTGGCCTTGGCCGAGGCCACGGCCAGCGCCACGGCGAGGTCCGTGGCCGGCTCGCTGAGCTTCACGCCGCCGACGGTCGCCACGTAGGAGTCGTCCTTATGCAACAGGCAGCCCGCGCGCTGCTGCAGCACGGCAAGCAGCATCGCGACGCGGGAGCTGTCGAGCCCGCTCGTGGCCCGGCGTGGCTGCGAACTGGCGCTCTCGGCAAGCAGGGACTGGACCTCGGCCAGGAGCGGGCGGCGCCCTTCCAGGGTCACCGTGATGCAGGTTCCGGACACCGGTTCCTTGGTCCGCGAAACGAACAGGCCGCTGGGGTCGGCCAGGCCCACGATGCCGTCCTCGTTGAGGTCGAAGCAGCCGACGTCGTCGGTCGGTCCGTAGCGGTTTTTGACGGCGCGGAGGAGCCTTAGCCGGGAGTGGCGCTCGCCTTCGAACTGGCACACCACGTCCACGAGGTGCTCGAGGAGGCGCGGCCCGGCGATGGAGCCGTCCTTCGTCACATGCCCCACGAGCAGCGTGGTCATGTTGCGGCGCTTGGCTGCTGCGATCAGGGAGGCAGCAACTTCGCGCACCTGGGAAACGCCGCCGGCGCTGCCCTCCACGTCGGCGCTGCTCAGGGTCTGCACCGAGTCCACCACGAGCAGCCGGGGCTCCAGTTTCTCCACCTGGCCCAGGGCCTGCCCGAGGTCGGTTTCGGCGGAGAGGTACAGGGATTCGGCGACGGCGTCGATCCGGTCCGCGCGGAGCTTCACCTGCGCCGCGGATTCTTCGCCCGTGATGTAGAGGACATCCTGTGCCGTGCGGGCAAACTTCGCCGCGACGTCCAACAGCAACGTGGACTTGCCCACGCCGGGTTCGCCGGCGAGCAGGATGACTGCGCCCGGAACGAGCCCGCCGCCCAGCACCCTGTCGAGCTCGTCAACACCGGTGGGCAGGAAGGCCGCGGTGGTGGCGTCGACGTCGGCGATCCGACGGGCCGGCTCGAGGACGGTCGTGGCCGCCGTCGTGCGCGCCACGGCGGCGCCGGTCTCCTCCACGCTGCCCCAGGCCTGGCACTCGCCGCAGCGGCCCACCCACTTGGCCGTCGTCCAGCCGCATTCAGCGCATTTGTACCCCGGTGCCTTCGATGCCCGGGAAGTCTTCGTAGCCATTGGTCCACACTATCCGGGGCAGCCGACATAACGGCTGCGGGCGCTACAGCGGAGGCAGGATGTCCCTTGCCTCGTTCGGATCCATCCCGGTCGCTTCGAGCAGGTCCACCATGAGCGGACGGAAGAGCATGACCACCGTTTCACCTTCCAGCCGCTGGACGTCCAGCAGCCGCGGATGCAGCCTGCCCGCGATTTCGCTGAGGTCCACCCTGGCGGTCCGCAGATGCGCCCGCCGGACGCCGTCGTGGATTTCCGCCAGGCCGACCGAGAGGTCGTCCACCGCCGTCGCCGTTTCCTGGAGCACCTCGGCGATGTTCTGGGTGGCCTCATCCGAAAGCGCGGCATGGTTGATGGCACTTGTCAGCCGGCGTGCGAAGACCCTGCTGTTGCGCAGGGCCAGATCGATGTAATCAAGGGACTGCTCCAGCCGGTCCAGTTCCTCCCGGTGCCGCCGGTACGCCGGGGCAAGGGTGGCCACTTCCCCGGACGCGCGGAGGGACTGCCGCATGGCGTCGACGAGGGGCTGGCAGTTGCGTCCGCGGATCAGCGCATGCCAGGCCTGGGTGGAATCGCTGTGGCTCAGGGCGGAGGCGCATTCCCGCAACACCTCGGCGAGTTCGTGCAGGAGTTTCTTGACGTCGTTGCGTGGTTCGCGGCGCGGGTCCTTCGGGACCAGGATCGTCACCAGCAACGCGAAGGTCCCGCCCACCACGGCGTCAATGCTCCGCGTGAACGGTCCGCCGGCCGGTGCCGGCAGCAGCACCACCAGCAGAGACTGCAGCCCCAGCTGCGTGGTGAAGATCGTACCGCTGTCCAGGAACCGGGCCAGCAGGATGGAGAACAGGAGCACGACGGCGGCCTGCCAGATGCCCGCGCCGAGCCAGTGCAGTAGCAGGTCCCCGACAACGATGCCGATGGTGCAGCCCAGGCCAACCTCCACGACCCTGCGGAGCCTGGGATCGCGGGAGAACCCGAGGGCGATCAGCGAGGACGTGGCAGCGAACAGCGGCCCGGTGTGGCCGAGGATATATTCGGCGAAGGCGTACGCGCCGACCGCGCAGGCGGTCATCTGGACGGCCGGCAGCAGGGAGTTCCGGCTCCGGACAATGCCGGTGCGGACCCGGCCGCGCAGGAATCGTGCGCTTGCGGAGAGTCCAGTAGCGGAGGCCATGCCGTCCAGTCTATTTGCTGGCCGCGGTTGCCGGTCACCTGCGACGGCCAGTACGGCTGGGCGGCGCCGGATGCAATGGGAACGCGGCACTTGTAAGCAAATGTCCCGGCGTCGTTAACCGTGTGTTCACTTTGGACGGCAATTCCCTTCATCTGGGCGACCTACCTTCAGTAAAGGTACAAACCGTACGCATCCCTGCCCGCGGCCTTCTCCGGCCGGCAGGCACAAGAAAATCCCTGGAAGGGGTACATCCAGTGAAGGCACTCCGCTTCGGCCGCCACGCGGCTATCGCTGTCATCGCAGCCGGCGCACTCGCGCTTACCGCTTGTGGTTCGGACAATGCAACGAACACCGCCCAGTCGGCAGCGCCGTCGGCGGCAGGCGTCAAGGTCACCGGCACCCTGACCGGCGTCGGCTCCACGGCGCAGGGTGCAGCAATGGACGCGTGGAAGACTAACTTCGCTTCCGCGAACCAGGGTGCCTCGGTGCAGTACTCCCCGGACGGCTCCGGCGCCGGCCGCAAGGCCATCCTGGACGGTTCGGCACAGTTCGCCGGCTCCGACGCCTACCTCACGGACGATGAGTACGCGAGCTCGAAGGCCAAGTGCGGCACCGACGGGGCCATCAACATTCCCGTCTACGTCTCCCCGATCGCCGTGGCGTTCAACCTGCCCGACGTCAAGGAACTCAAGCTCGACGCCGCCACGGTCGCCAAGATCTTCCGCGGCCAGATCGCCAAGTGGAACGACCCGGCCATCGCCGCCCTGAACCCGGACGCCAAGCTGCCGGACCTCAAGGTCACCCCGGTCAACCGCTCCGACGATTCCGGCACCACCTCGAACTTCACCGACTACCTTTCCGCGGCTGCTCCCGACGTCTGGAGCGACAAGGCAGCAGGCGTCTGGCCCGCTTCGCTCAAGGGCGAGAACGCCAAGGGCACCTCCGGTGTCGTCAAGACCGTCACCGACACCCCCGGCGCCGTGACCTACGCTGACGACTCCGCCGTCAGCGGCAAGCTCGGCACCGCCCAGATCAAGGTCGGCTCGTCCTTCACCACGATCTCCGCGGACGCCGCCGCCAAGGCAGTCGACGCCGGCAAGCCCGTTGCGGGCCGCAGCGCCAACGACCTCTCCATCAAACTGGACCGCACCACCACCACCGAGGGCGCCTACCCGATCGTGCTCGTCTCCTTCCACGTCGTGTGCACAACCTACGACAAGCAGGAAACCGCTGACCTCGTCAAGGGCTTCGAGCGCTACGTCGTCTCCGATGCCGGCCAGAAGGCAGCCGCTGACTCCGCGAAGTCCGCGCCGCTGTCCAAGGCCCTGCAGGACAAGGCGCTGAAGTCGATCGAGTCCATCAAGGCCAAGGCCTAGGGATAACCGCGCGCCGCGAGGCATAGTGGAAACACCAGCCTGACCCAGGTTCCCTGTTCCGACACGGCTGTCACAGACTGCCGCACCGGAGCAGGGAACCGACGCGTTTGTTCGAACCACCAGAGATTTGCCGGTGCCGGCGGCGGAACCATCCGCGGCCGGCAGCCGGTCCCGATCGAAGCTGAAGGACCGTGAAGTGACCACCACCTCCCTGACCTCGTCCCGGGGCGCAGGCCGCGCCGGAGACAAAGTCTTTTCCGCAGCCACCCTGGCCGCAGGGTGCCTGATCCTTGCCGTGCTCTTCGGTGTGGCGCTCTTCCTTGTCATCCAGGCGATCCCCGCCCTCGTTGCCTCCCCGGACAAGATCCAGGGCGGCGAGGGCTTCTTCGCTTACATCTGGCCGATCGTCATCGGCACGCTCATCGCCGCGATCATCGCCCTCGTGATCGCAACGCCGGTCGCGATCGGCGTCGCACTCTTCATTTCGCATTTCGCGCCGCGCGGGCTCGCATCCGCCCTCGGCTACGTCATAGACCTCCTGGCCGCCATTCCCTCGGTTGTCTACGGTGCCTGGGGCGCCGCGTTCCTGGCCAAGGAAATCTCGCCCGGGTACACCTGGCTCGCCAACAACATGGGCTGGCTCCCGATCTTCCAGGGACCCGCCTCTGCCACCGGCAAGACGATCCTGACCGCCGGAATCGTCCTCGCCGTCATGGTCCTGCCGATCATCACCTCCCTGTCCCGCGAAATCTTCCTGCAGACCCCCAAGCTGCACGAAGAAGCCGCACTGGCCCTGGGGGCCACCCGCTGGGAAATGATCCGCATGGCCGTGCTGCCGTTCGGCCGCCCCGGAATTGTGAGCGCCGTGATGCTGGGCCTGGGCAGGGCGTTGGGAGAGACCATGGCCGTCGCACTCGTGCTGTCCTCCGGTGTCCTCACCGCCAGCCTGATCCAGTCGGGAAACCAGACCATCGCCGCCGAAATCGCCCTGAACTTCCCCGAGGCCGGCGGCCTGAAGGTCAGCACGCTGATCGCCGCCGGCCTGGTCCTGTTCGTCATCACCCTGGGCGTGAACATGATCGCCCGCTGGATCATCACCCGGCACAAAGAATTCTCGGGAGCCAACTAAATGACCTCCACCCTGACCCCGGTCCGCAAGCGCTCCGCCCTTACCAAGGGACAGTTGCCCAAGGCCGCGCCCTACATCGTCCTGGCGCTCGCCCTCGTTCTGGGCGCGGCCATCCTGGCCCTGGTCGGCTTCAACGCCTTCGGCTGGGGGATCGTTTCCGCCGTCCTCTTCACGGCCGGACTGGCCGGCTGGAGCGCCGTCGTTGAAGGCTCCCGCCGGGCCAAGGACAAGCTGGCCACCTGCCTGGTGGTTGGCGCGTTCCTCATCGCACTGCTGCCGCTGATCTCCGTGATCTGGACGGTCCTCGTCAACGGGCTTCCGGGCCTCACGGACCCCGGTTTCCTGACCACCTCGATGAACGGCGTCACGGGCTCGTTCGACAACAAGGCCGTCGAGCAAGGCGCCCCCGTCCTGGGCGGCATCTACCACGCCCTGTTGGGCACCATCCAGATCACCCTGCTCGCCACCGTGATCTCCGTGCCGGTCGGCCTGCTGACCTCCATCTACCTGGTGGAGTACGGCGAGGACCGGCCGCTGGCCCGTGCCATCACCTTCTTCGTGGACGTCATGACCGGCATCCCCTCGATCGTGGCAGGCCTCTTCGCGGCGGCCTTCTTCTTCGCAGTCGTCGGGCCGGGCACCAAGACGGGCGCCGTTGCCGCCGTCGCACTGTCGGTACTGATGATCCCCGTGGTAGTCCGTTCGAGCGAGGAGATGCTCAAGATCGTCCCCAACGAACTCCGCGAGGCCGCCTACGCCCTCGGCGTGCGCAAGTGGCGGACCATCCTGAAGGTGGTCATCCCGACGGCGATCTCCGGCATCGCCTCGGGCGTCACGCTCGCGATCGCCCGGGTGATCGGTGAGACCGCCCCGATCCTGGTCACCGCCGGCTTCGCCACGTCGATCAACAACAATGTCTTCGGCGGCTGGATGGCCTCGCTGCCCACCTTCATCTACACGCAGATCCTGAACCCCACCTCCCCGTCCAATCCGGAGCCGTCCTCCCAGCGCGCCTGGGGCGCGGCCCTGGTCCTCATCATCCTGGTGATGCTGCTCAACCTGGGTGCCCGCCTCGTTGCCCGCATCTTCGCCCCCAAAGCCGGCCGCTAGGCTCCTGCCAGCGCACGCACTTCCCACCTCCAGCAAGTGAAGGAACACCATGTCTAAGCGCATCGACGTCAAGGACCTGAACGTTTACTACGGCAAATTCCTCGCCGTCGAAGACGTCAACATCAACATCGACGCCAAGTCCGTCACCGCCTTCATCGGCCCCTCGGGCTGCGGCAAGTCCACCTTCCTGCGCACCCTGAACCGGATGCATGAAGTCATTCCAGGCGCCCGCGTCGAAGGCGAAGTGCTGCTGGACGGGGACAACCTCTACGGTCCCGGCGTGGATCCCGTCACGGTGCGCTCGCAGATCGGCATGGTGTTCCAGCGCCCCAACCCGTTCCCCACCATGTCCATCCGGGACAACGTGCTGGCGGGCGTGAAACTGAACAACCAGAGGATCTCCAGGGGCGAGGCCGACGCCCTGGTGGAGCGTTCGCTGCGCGGCGCCAACCTGTGGAACGAGGTCAAAGACCGCCTGGCCAAGCCCGGATCGGGCCTGTCCGGCGGGCAGCAGCAGCGCCTGTGCATCGCCCGCGCGATCGCCGTGGAACCCCAGGTGATCCTGATGGACGAGCCCTGCTCCGCCCTGGACCCGATCTCCACGCTGGCCATCGAGGACCTCATCAACGAGCTCAAGGACCAGTACACCGTGGTGATCGTGACGCACAACATGCAGCAGGCCGCGCGCGTCTCCGATAAGACGGCCTTCTTCAACATTGCCGGCACCGGCAAGCCGGGCAAACTGATCGAATACGGCGACACCCACACCATCTTCAGCAACCCGACCCAGAAAGCCACCGAGGACTACGTCTCCGGACGCTTCGGGTAACCCCGGGCGGGGCCGCTAAAGGCGGCCGGCGAGAGGCGAGAGTGCCAGCTGGAGCACGAACGCCGCCGCAGCGGTGAGGATCGGTGTCAGCAACCAGAACACCAGGATGCGGATTACGAACTTCCGGTTGGTGGCCGGAAAGCCCTGGTTCGCGCCGGCACCGAGCACCGCCGCCGTCACGGTGTGGGTCGTCGAAAGGGGCCAGTGCAGCCCTATCGTGCCCAGGAGCAGCATTACTGAACTGAAGAGCTGGGCGACGAATCCGCGCAGCGGATCGATCCGGGTCAGCCGGTAGCCGATCGTATAGGAGATCCGCCAGCCGCCGGCCAGCGTCCCCGCCGTCATCAGGACAACGGTGAACAACGCCACCCACAGGGGCATGGAGGCGCCGTCGGACAGGCCGGAGGCCAGCAGGGCAAGCATCACGACGGCGCTGGTGCGCTGGCCGTCCTGGAGTCCGTGGCCGAACGCGACTGCGCCGGCGGCGATGGCCTGTGCCCGCCGGGATCTGCTGTTGACGACGTTCGGCGGGGTATAGCGCGCCGCCCATGTTGCAGGCCAGACGAGCAGATAGGCGCCCGCGAAGGCGATCACCGGCGAGAGGAGCAGCGGCAGGACCACCTGGATCAGCAGGGAGTTGTCGACGCCCAGGACGGCGGGGCCGCCCACCGCCACGCTCCCGACGCCGGCGCCGGCCAGGCCGCCGACCAGCGCGTGGGTGGACGAGGAGGGGATGCCCCGCCACCACGTGTAGATGCCCCAGAGCACGGCGCTGAGGAGCCCGGCCAGGAGGATGGTCAGGCCGTTGTCCCCGCGCGGCAGGGTGACCCAGGTGCGGCTGACCTCCAGGGCCAGCGTCGCGCTGAGGCCGGCGCCGATGAAGTTGAACAGCCCCGCCAGCAGCACCGCGACCGTGGGGGTGAGGGCGCGCGTGCGGACGGCGAGGGCCACCGAGGTGGAGGCATCCCGGAAGCCGTTGAGAAAGGTAAACGCCCCGGCGGAGACCACCACCAGGCTTAAGAAGAGGACGGTCACGTCAGGATTCCTTGACGATGATGCTGCCCACCTGGGTCGCGATCCGCCGCATGTCCTTCGTCACTTCGACCAGCTGGTTCGCGATATCGCGGTGGCGCGCATACTGGGCGGACTTCATGTCGTTGAGCATGTCCGCCGCCCAGACCCGGTGGGTCCGTTCGGCGCGCTTGGCCAGACGGAGGATTTCGATCCAGTAGTCCTCGAGGTCGTCCAGGTTGTTGAGTTTCCGCATCGCATCGACCGTGAGCTCCGCCTGCCGGCTGATGATCTCCAACTGGTCCGCGGCACGCCTCGGCAGGCGCTCCAGTTTGTAGAGGGACACGAGTTCGGCGGCAGCGTCGAGCTTTTCCATCGCCTCGTTGAGGTAGCGGGACAGGGCGTACATGTCCTCGCGGGGGAGCGGGTTCACGAAGCTGGTCCGCATGTGGGTCAGGAGTGCAAAGTGCAGCTCCGTGGATTTGGCCTCGTGATTGTGCATGTCCTCCACGAGCCGCGCGTGTTCACTCACGGGTGCGCCGAGGATTTCCGAAAGCGTTCCCGTTGCCAGCACGATCTGGCGTGCCATCGAGGAAAGCAGGTTCAGCCCGGCGGGCTCCTGGGGGAATAGGCGCAGCTTCACGTGGTGTCACCGGTCTTCGGGAGGGAGGTTCTCGAATGTGGACTGCCGGCCGTGTGACTTGACGATGACCCGCGCATGAGGATTACTTTACCGTTCGCGACGCCCCGGCCCGGGCAGCCCTGCGGCGAATGTGACGGTCGTCCCAGCGGGGATCCGGGAGGGCATGAAAATGGTGCCGAACCGGATACGCCTCTCGGCGGTAGGCCGCTCTAGGCGGCTAAATGTTGAAGCCCGGGGGTTTCGCGGTTCGACACCGATTTCAGTTTTCTACGTGGGTTGCTGCAAGTCAACATTGACACTCGGGCGCCGGCGTGCGTATCCGCATCCCCGGGAAGTTCAGTCCAGCTCGCCCAGGCGCCACGCGTTGGCGGCATGTTCGAGGTCCTCGGCGGTTTTGACCAGCAGGTGCGAATTGCGGGTCAGTTTGCTGGCGTGGTTCTCGTTGCTGTGTTCCGCGCCGTCCGCGAGGGTCGCCTGGCCGAGTGCCACCACGCGGCAGAACGCGGCGGAGCGTTCCAGCGCGACGTCGAACTCGCCGTCGAAAGCGCCGGAAAGGATGGCGTCGGCCATGAGCTTCATTTCGTCCGCCCCGGGCGGCTCGGCGGCACCGGCCACCACATGGGAAACCTGGGCAGTGTCCTTGCCCGCTTTGAAGTAGACGGAGATCCTCTCCGGATCCTGGATGGTGGCGGCGCGCAGGGCATACAGGCGCCACAAAGCGCCGGGAAGGGAACGGGCCGGGCTTTCGGCCCACATCTCGGCGATCGCTTCCAGGCCTTGTTCGTCGGCGAGCTTGACCAGGCGCCTGGTGACCTTGGGGTCGTCGCTGTCCCGTCCGCGGCGCACGAGCGCCTGCGCGGCCAGGTGGGCGGCCTCGGACACGCGGGCCGGATCCGCCCCGCCGGCAAACGGCTCGAAATCGATGGGCGCGAAAGGCTTCGGCTTGTGGTGCCGGGGCGGTCCGGGGGTGCTGGATCCTGCTTGCTCGCTCATGCCACCACGCTACTCCAGTGCTGTCCGGGGGTCGAGCATGCCCCTCGCGGGCGGAAAGCCGGTGCACAGACGCCGTGCAAAACCCGGCTGCGGTCTGGGGTACAGTGTTAACGTCCAGAAATGGACTGGGCTGTTACGCTCTAGAACCCCGGACTTGTCCGCGGTTTTGGAGACGTCAGTGCGGGCCTTTAGCTCAGTTGGTAGAGCATCGGACTTTTAATCCGTGGGTCGTGGGTTCGATCCCCACAGGGCCCACTCTTTTAGCGAAGAGTGGAAAACCCCGGTTCCCTGCAATTGCAGGGGCCGGGGTTTTTTGTGTTCCGGCCGCCAGGCAGTGCCTGTACGCGGGTGGAATCGGCAGGCGAACTGCAAGACGGCCTAGTAGTCAGTTCGGCTAGGATTGTCCGATGAACTCGCACAGTGCGCCCGGTTCCGGTTTCTGGTACGGCCCCGATGGCCGGCTCGATCCGCCGGACGGGGTACTCCGGGCCCTGCGGGACTACCGGATTTCGGAAGCCGCCACGCGGCGGTCCACTCGTGAATCCATGGGCATGGGAGAGACGGACCTCCTTGCCCTGAGATACCTGTTGCGGGCCCGCGCCGGCGGTGGGCGAGTGGGACCCAAGGACCTGAGCCGCGCCCTGGGCATCACCACGGCCTCCACGACCACCCTGATTGACAGGCTCGTGGCCAGCGGGCACGTCCGCCGTGAACCGCACCCCACAGACAGGCGCTCCCTCGTGATTGTCCCCACCGGGGCCACGGACTCCGAGGTGCGGGCGACGCTCGGGGACATGCACCGCCGGATGATGGCCGTAGCCGAAGAGCTGAGCGCCGAGGAAGCCCGCGTTGTCATCAAATTTCTCCGGCGCATGAGCGAGGCGATTGCTGAGCGCCGGCCGCAATAGTTGAAGCGAGCGGTTGGGTCGTTCAAGTAATTAGCTTGGCTAGTTATATGTATGCTTAGTACTTGTGTTTGATAATCGTTGGCTAGAAGGAGCCGTTGCCGGCTCGGCGCCCCTCCCCGGCGTCTCGGGCCAGGCTTTGGGCCTGCTGCCCGGGCCGGTGCGGACAGAATCCACGCGGACGGGATCCATCACTGCAGCACGTCCTTCCGCCGCTTCGTGGCCTCCCGACGGTCCTGCACCCCGTCACTGCGGCACGGCCATGGAATGGAATTCTCCGGCACTCGGCACCATGTCAGCCCACACCTTTGAGACCTCGGACGAGCCCGTCAACTTGCCGCCCCTCTGGCGATGCCGATGCGGCTTCCAGCTCGACGGCATTGTCCAGACCTCCGATGCTCTGGCCGACTACTCCTGGCAAGGTCGATGAACCGGCCCGTTCCGGCAGCCGGCACAACGGCGCCGGTTCCGCAGCCATCTGGCCCGCAGCCCGCCGGCCTGCAGCCCGCCGGCCTGCAGCACGCCGGCTGAAACCGCGCCCGCTGTTACCGCCTCTTACCGCGCTGAGATCAGCGCCGTGGGGGAGTCCAGCTCCAGCCGGCTCGCCGGTCGGCCAGGAAGCCCGCTTGCCTGGTCCAGCGGGAAGCTCACAATATCGCCCGAGCGCTCGTGGGCCACGCGCAGCCAGCCGTCGCGGAGCAGATGATGCCGGGGCCAGTCTCCGCCACTGGGGAAATCAGCCACGGGGTGGAGGACGGTCCCGCCGGCCGTTGCCTCCAGGACGCTGATGCGGTTGGATCCCCGAACCCCTACGTAGGCGTACCCGCCACCGGCGGCCAAGGCGATCTCCGCCGCCGCGTCACCGGCCAGGGCCCCGCCGTGGGTGGCCGGACCGACGAATGCCAGCTCGAAGAGGCCCGATTCGGCGGACGGCGCCGCGACGGCCACTTCAAGTGAATACTCGGTCACAACAAACACCCGGCCGCTGGCATGCTGGACCAGATGGCGGGGACCGCTGCCGCGCGGCAGGACCACCTCATGGTCCAGGGCCAGGCCGTGCCCGGCGCGGACGTGCCAGATTCGCAGCAGGTCGTGGCCGAGGTCCGTAGTCATCACCCGGCCGTCTGCGAGCATCAGGCTCGCATGCGCGCGGCTGGGCCGTCCCGCGTCATAGGGGTCCCGGGACTGAACGGCCGCGAACCGGCTTGTGATACCGCCGTCGACGTCCAGCCCGTACAGCAGCACCTGGCCGTCGCCCCAGCAGGCCACCACCAGGAAACGCCCGGAAGGGTCAACGGCGACATGGCACGCGGCTTCCCCGGCCTGCCACGCCGGACCTGCAGGCTCCAGTCCGAAGGTGCCCGACCGCCGGTAGCCCCGGACGGTCTGCGCCTGTTCGGCCACTGCGTAGACCACCGGAAGGGAGGGGTGCACCGCCAGGAACGACGGCGAATCAGCCTCCGCCGCGACGCCCCGCCACTGCAGCGTGCCATCGGGAGCCGCCGAAACCGCACCGATTCCCGTCCCGCTACCGCCTCCGTCCGCCGTGTAGGAGCCGGTCCAGAAGAGATCCTGTGAAGGTGTGGATGCCATGCCCCTATCCTGCCAGCCCCATCCGGACAGTTGGACGTCGGCTAGCTGACACTGCTCCTGGGTGCCCGTTCCATCGCGGGACGCGACAGCCCGCATTCGCTACCATGGGGAATTCCAGCAACAGCCGAAGGAGGGGTTCCCATTCCTGCGACGCCACAAGCACCGTCAGCAAGGGTGCTCTCCGACGGCTGCCGGACGTCCGGCCGTGGCTGAATGACGGCGGGAGCGCCTGACAGCAAAGGCATAGGCGCTCCCATGTCCGCGTCCACAACGCGCGCCCCTGAGCCGGTCATCGTTGCCCGGCTCCGGGCAGCGGGCTGCGTTTTCGCTGAAGAAGAAGCACTCCTCCTCAGCGAGGCTGCGCAGACGCCGGAGCGGCTCGAGGCAATGCTGGACCGCAGGGTTTCGGGCCTCCCGCTCGAGCACATCCTGGGCTGGGCAGAGTTCTGCGGCCTGCGGATCGCCGTCGATACCGGCGTCTTCGTGCCCCGCCGCCGCACGGAATTCCTCGTCCGCCAGGCCGAACGGCTCCTGCAGACGTTCGACGGCGGCGGTGCCGCGCCCGTCGTCGTCGACCTCTGTTGCGGGTCAGGCGCGGTCGGGGCGGCGCTCGCCTACCTGGCCGGCCCGGTGGAACTGCACGCCTCCGACGTGGACCCCGTCGCGGTGGCGTGTGCGCGCCGGAATGTCCTCCCCGCAGGCGGCCGCGTCCATGAAGGGGACCTCTATGCTCCGCTCCCGGTCCGGCTGCGGGGACGGGTCGCGCTCCTGGCCGTCAATGCCCCCTATGTGCCGTCGTCCGCGATCGGATCAATGCCGCCGGAAGCCCGGCTGCACGAGCCCCGGGCCTGCCTCGACGGCGGTGCCGACGGGCTGGACGTACAGCGCCGGGTCGCTGCCGGGGCGCGGCAGTGGCTGGCGCCGGGCGGGCACCTGATCATCGAGACCAGCCGGCATCAGGCGCCGCGGACCGCGGAGATCTTTCTCCGTAGCGGCCTCTCGGCCCAGGTGCTCGGCTCCGCGGAGCTGGACGCCACGGTGGTTGTCGGGGCCGTGACGGCTCCGCCAGGGACGTCCGTCCCTGGCGGGACCTCCGCGGGCCGTTAAAGCGCGCCGCTGCGGAACGTGCTGCTGCTCGGGACCTGTTAGGAAGCCTTGTCCGGATCGACGTTGGTGGCGGCCCCGGCCGGGGTGGCCCCGCCTTCGTCAGACCAGTCCTGTCCGTCCGCGTCGGAGCGGGCCGGATCCGAGCGGACATCCGGGGCGGCCGGGATGGGAGTCCCGTTCCCGTTGCCGGCGCCCTGGTCCGGTGCGGAGTCGCGGCGCACGGCCGAGCTGATGACGGTTCCGGCACGGCGGGCGGCTTCGGCGAGCTGGTCTGTCACCTCGGGGGCCTTGTCCTTGACCGCCTCTGTGGCGGCCGCCATGCCGTCCTGGACCGGTTTGCTCTCCCAGAGGGCTGCGGCCCTGGCCTTGAGCTTTTCATATGCTGCACGCCCGGAGCGGGCTCCAAGAACGTAGCCGGCGGCGATTCCGGCGCCGAAGAGAATCTTGCCTTTCATGCGGTACTCCTGCCTTGTGAAGACGTTGAGAAGTGATGATGTTGGCCAGGTGCCAAAAAACCGGCTCCGGGAAGATTCCCGGAACCGGTTTTCGGTCACACTCCGCTTTAGCGGGCGGAGCGCTTGGTGATCATGCCGTAAACGAGCAGGACGATGATCGCTCCGCCGATGGCCAGGAGCCAGGTCGACAGAGAGAAGAACTCGTTGAGGCCCGTTCCGAAGAGCGCGCCACCAATCCAGCCGCCGAGAATGGCGCCCACAACGCCGAGCAGCAGCGTGATGAAGATGCCACCGCCCTGACGTCCCGGGAGGATTGCCTTAGCGATTGCTCCGGCGATGAGGCCCAGAATCAGAAATGCGAAAAAACCCATTTTGTTTCGTTCCTTCTTCATTGAGGAGGCACCCGGATTGCCGGGTGCGCTTCATCCTTCTGCCCTAATACTAATCATGCTTAGTATTAAAGTGCCACCCGGGCGTCGAAACCGCCAGCCCCCGCAGCCCGGGAACTTACCAGGCGTAGTCCTCCGGAGCGGTCCGGTGCCCCGGAAAGATCTCGTCAAGGCGAGTGAGTGCGCCAGCGTCGAGTTTGAGCTTGTGGGCCCTGACTGCGGCGTCAAGTTGCTCCCGGGTTCGCGGACCGATGATCGGCGCGGTCACGGCGGGCTGGTGCAACAGCCATGCAAGTGCCACATCCCCGGGCTCCTCGCCGAGTTCGTCGGCGAAGTCCTCATACCGCCGGATCTGGGCCTGGTGCGTCTTGAGGGTTTCGAGGGCGCGGCCCGTGGTGCGGCGGACGCCGTCGCCCTCTTTCTTGAGCACCCCTCCCAGCAGGCCGCCGTGCAGCGGGGACCACGGCATGAGCCCCAGCCCGTACTCCTCGGCGGCGGGAATGACCTCACGTTCCACGTCGCGGGTGATCAGGTTATAGATGGACTGCTCGCTGACCAGACCGTTGTAATTGCGGCGGGCCGCGGTTTCCTGGGCCCGGGCAATGTGCCACCCGGCGAAGTTGCTGCTGCCCGAGTACAGGATCTTGCCCTGCTGGACTGCAACCTCGATGGCCTGCCAGATCTCGTCCCAAGGTGCCTTCCGGTCCACGTGGTGGAACTGGTAGAGATCGATGTAGTCCGTCTGCAGCCGTTTCAGGCTCGCGTCGAGCGCCCGCCGGATGTGCAGTGCTGACAGCTTGGACTCGTTGGGCCGGTCCGCCATAGTGCCAAAAAGCTTCGTGGCCAGTACCGTGCGTTCACGGCGCTCGCCGCCCGTGGCGAACCATCGGCCGATAATTTCTTCGCTCCACCCCCGGCGGCTCGATCCGCCGTAGACGTTGGCGGTATCGAAGAAGTTAATGCCGGATTCCTGAGCCGAATCCATGATGGCATGGGCGTCCGCTTCCCCGGTCTGGGGGCCGAAGTTCATGGTGCCCAAACAGAGCCGGGAGACTGTCAGGCCCGAGCGGCCCAGATGTGTGTACCGCATGGATTATCCCTCCTGGTTTACGACGCCGGCCCGCTCGGTGCGGCGGCCCCGGACCGGGGCCGGCACTCCGGAGGCGGACGTCAGCGTTCCAGGCGGAACCCGAGCTTGATGGTTACTTGCCAGTCGGCAATCGCGCCGTTTTCGAGATGGCCGCGGACTTCCTTGACCTCAAACCAGTCAAGGTTCCGCAGGGTCTTTGCGGCCTCGGCGATTCCGTTCCGGACGGCGGCGTCGACGCCCTCGTTTGAGGTTCCGACAATTTCAGAAATGCTGTAAGTGTGGTTAGACAACTTTGCTCCTCGTGATCGCCATCGATGCCCGGCAGCGGGCCGTTCCTGCAGACTAGCCGACGGATCCCGGCCGGACTAGGGGTGCAGTGCCCGCGGTTGTTGCCCCGACGGCGGGCCCGGGCTCCGGACGTTTGGCCATCAGGGGTGGATCGTCTGCCCGCGGCCTGATCCGGCTCATCATCCAGGGCAGCAGGTAGTGCGTCACCCAGGCCAGGTCTCCGGCCTTGCTTTCCCGCCAGCTGCCGTGGGGCATCGGCTTGGGCTCAAGGGGAATCAGGCTGTGGGGGACGTTGAGGGTCTCCAGCACCATCGTGGCAATTGTGTGGTGTCCCAGCGGCGAGAAGTGCAGGCGGTCGGGATCCCACATGCGCGGATCAGCCAACTGCCGCAGCGTCCACAAGTCGGCAATGACTCCGTTGTGGCGTGCGGCAATGGTGCGGATGTTTTCGTTGAACACGGCCACCTTGCCGCGGGTATGGCCCAACAAGGGCGTCTCGCCCCAGTCCGGCCCCGTGAACAGCACTACTGTGGCCCCCGTGGCGCTGAGCGCTGCCACCGCGGCGTCGAGGGCCGCGGCCATCCGGTCAGGATCGCCGCGGTGGAACACGAGGTCGTTTCCGCCGGCCGAAAGCGTCACGAGGTCCGGCTTCAGGTCGATGGCGGGGCCCAGCTGCTGGTCGATGATCTGGCGCAGCACGAGGCCGCTGATGGCCAGGTTGGCGTACGCAAAATCGCCGCGTCCCTGGCTGAGCTCCTCGGCGATGCGGTCCGCCCAGCCCCTGATGCCGCCGGGGCTGAGCGGTTCCGGGTCGCCGATTCCCGCCGTGAATGAATCGCCCATGGCAACGTACCGGCCCCACGGGCGGGAGGTCCATGAACGTGCCCATGGACTCCGTGCCCCTGAACTCCACGCTCCTGAACCCGATGGCCCGGCGGCGGGACGTTTGGCACCGGCCTCGCCGGCGCCCGGTTCGAGGAACCCGGAGGCGTTCACACGATCAGCAATACGCCGATATTCCATGCCGCGCTAGGTACTTATGCCCCTACCGCCGCAGACCCCCGGGGCTGATGGTCCGGGCATCGACCGGCAGGGCGCCATCGCGAACCGGCAGCTGCCTTCGCGAGCCGGCAGAACGCGGACGGCCTCGCCGGCGCCCGGTCCGTCGCGTGCATACTCCCTGGGGTATGGCAAATACTGAGGGGGGTATACCATGGACTAGACCCTGCTGCTCCCGGAGGTACCACATGGAACTCGATCCCACCGACATGAAGTCAGTCATCAACCGGCTTCGGCGTGCCCAGGGGCAGCTTGCGGCGGTCACCCGGATGATCGAAGAGGGCCGCGACTGCAAGAGCGTCGTCACCCAACTGGCCGCGGTCTCCAGCGCCCTGGACAAGGCCGGATTCTCCATCATCGCCACGGGCCTGCAGCAGTGCATGCAGCAGGAGGACCCGAGCCTGGACCGGGCGGAACTGGAAAAGCTCTTCCTCTCCCTCGCGTAGGCGGTCCGCCGGCACAAGCGTCAGGCGGGACGGTCCGCCAGCACGTAGGTCTTGAGGTCATCGAGGGTCTGCTGCATGTGTGCATCCATCGCGTCGCGGGCCAAGTGCGGATCGCGGGATGCCAGTGCATCGACAATCCTCTCGTGGTGTCCGATTGCGTGCTCCTGGATTTCAGGGACCTTCGAGGTCTCCGTCCGGCGCTTTTCCAGAACCCGGTGCAACGGTTCGAACAACACTGCGACAAAGACGTTTTCGGAGGCCTGCAGGATCAGGTCGTGGAAGCCCAGGTCAGCCTTGACGAACGCGGCAACGTCGTTGCCTCCATGTGCCAGCCGCATCGCTGCCACGAGGCCGTGGAGCGTTTGGATGTCGGCGTCGGTGATCCTCCCGGCGGCCAGTTCGCAGGCGCCGGTTTCGAGCATCCGGCGGAGCTCAATCAGCTGAATTGCCGCCGAGGCATCGTTCTTGCCTTCCGACGCCGCCCGCAGCACTGCCTCAAGGGAGGCCCAGCGGTTCAGCGGGTTCACGAACGTGCCACGGCCGCGCTCCACGCTCAGGATCCGTTGGGCTTCGAGGGTCTTCATCGCCTCGCGCACCGTCATGCGGCTGACCTCGTGCCGGGCGCTCAGCTCCAGCTCCCCGGGGACACTTGACCCTGGCGGGAATTCGCCGGCAATGATCCGGTCGAGCAGTTCATCCGCCACCACGCCGACCAACGATTTCCTAGCCAATTTTCCCCATCCAGCGACCCGGTTCTGCCTGAGTGCCAAGTCTACTTGCGCGTCGTTGTGCCGTATGCCACACTGGCATTCAGTAGTCAGATGTCAGACATCTTACAAATAACTTCCTGCGGTTACCCGCATCCCGCAGATTTACACACAATGGAGTGCAAAGTGATCCTCGAAGCAGATGTGCTGGCCGCTTTCCCGGCAGAGGTACAGATTCCCGCCCGGCTCGTGGCCGACAGCGTGGCCGCCGCATCCGAAGAATTCCCCCGGCTCCTGGTGGTTCTTGACGACGATCCCACCGGAACGCAGTCCGTCGCCAACCTCCCGGTCCTCACCCGTTGGGAGGTCGCCGATTTCACGTGGGCATTCGGACACGAAATCGACGGCCGGCGCCCGGGCGCCGTGTATGTGCTGACCAACACCCGGAGCCTCGATCCGGCCGAGGCGGCGGCGCGCAACGAGGAAGTGGTCCGGAATGCCCTCGTGGCAGCAGCTGCGTTGGACCCTGCCGGGTCCAGGCTGCGCTTGAACTTCGTCAGCCGCAGCGACTCCACCCTCCGGGGCCACTACCCGCTGGAACCCGACGTCATTGCGGGCACCATCAAGGCTGTCGGCGGCGAGGAGACGGACGGCGTCGTCATAGTCCCGGCGTTCCCGGACGCGGGCCGCGTCACGATCGGCGGCGTGCACTACATGCGCGGCACCGGCGACGAGGCCGGCCAGCTCACCCCGGTGGCCGAGACGGAGTTCGCCCGGGATGCCAGCTTCGGCTTCGCCAATTCGGAAATGGCCAAGTACGTCGAGGAGAAGTCACAGGGCCGGTTCGCCGCAGACTCGGTGATCGTGCTGGACCTGCACATCATCCGTGCCGCGGGGCCGGACGGCGACCCGTCCGTGTCAGCAAAGTCCATTGCTGACGCCCTCGACTCCGCCACGGATTCGACCCCGATCGTGGCGGACATCGTCACCGAAAACGATCTCCGCGCCCTGGCCCTGGGCCTGGCGGAAGCCGAGCGCCGCGGCAAAAAGCTGCTGTACCGGGTGGGACCGCCTTTTGTCCGGGCCCGCATCGGCCAGGAAATCCGCACCGAGCTCAGCGGCGAAGAAGCCTACGCGGGCAACACGCCGTCGGAAGCGGGGGGCCTGATCGTCGTCGGCTCGCACGTCGGCGTCACGACGCGCCAGCTCAACGTCCTCACCGCAGAACACCGCGCGGCGCGGATTGTGGAGATCGACGTTGCCGGGCTCCTCGGCGACACCGCCGGAAGCTACCTGGACGCGGTCGTTGACACCCTCGTGGCAGCCCTGCGCAACGGCGACGTGATCGTGCACACCAGCCGCTCACTGGTCAAGTCTGCCGACGCCGCCGAAAGCCTGCGGATCGCCCGCACGGTTTCCGCCGCCGTCGTCGCGGTGGTGAACCGAACGCTCAAGACCTTCCCCCCGCGCTTCGTGATCGCCAAGGGCGGCATCACGTCCTCGGACGTTGCCGCGCACGGCCTGGAGATCCGGCACGCAATCGTCCGCGGACCCATGCTGCCGGGCATCGTGAGCCTGTGGGAGCCGGTCGACGGACCCGCGAAGGGGATTCCGTACATCGTCTTCGCCGGCAACGTCGGCGACGACGACTCCCTGGCGCAGGTCACCCGCAAGCTCAGCAACACCTTCTGAGCCCCCTTTCCTTTCGCCCCATCCACCGATTTCAATGGAGAAAACCATGACCGCAGAATACAAAGTCACCGTCCTCGGCCTTGGCGCCATGGGCCTGCCGATGGCCATCCGCCTGGCCACCCAGCTGACAGTGCACGGCTTCGACATCGCCGAGCCTCGCCTCCGGCTTGCCGAAGAGGCCGGCGTCCGGACCTTCGCCTCCGCCCGTGAAGCCGCCCAGGAAACGGACGCCCTGCTCCTGGCCGTGCGCAACGGCGAACAGCTCAATGACGTCCTCTTCGGCGAGAACGGCGTCGCCTCGGTGCTGAAGCCGGGCGCCGTCGTCATCCTGACCAGCACGGTCGGCACCGAAGCCATCCCGGCCACCGTCGCCCGCCTCGCCGAACACGGCGTGGCCCTGGTTGACGCACCGCTCTCCGGCGGACCCAAGCGCGCCGGCGAAGGCGACCTTCTGATCGTCGTCGGCGCAGGGCCCGCGGCCCTCGAAACCGCCCGCCCGGTCCTGGAACTCCTCGCCTCCACCCTGACCGTGGTTGGCGACAAGCCCGGCGACGGCCAGGCCCTCAAGACCGTCAACCAGCTGCTCTGCGGCGTCCACATCGCCGCCGCCGCCGAGGCGATGGCCCTGGCCGACGCCCTCGGCCTGGACCAGGCCAAGACCCTGGCCGCACTCGAAGCCGGCGCCGCGGGCTCCTTCATGCTCTCCAACCGTGGACCCCGCATCCTGGAGGCCTACACCGAGGAAGGCGCCGAGGTCCTCAGCCGTCTCGACATCTTCGTCAAGGACATGGGGATCGTGGGCAAGGCCGCCCGCGCCGCCGGCCTTGCCGCCCCGGTTGCCGCCGCCGCCGAACAGCTCTACCTCCTGGGCCAGGCCCAAGGCCTCGCCGCCGCCGATGACTCCGCCGTCATCAAGGTTCTCGCGCCCACCAAACGCACCGCCTAAAAAGAAAATCCCGCGCCCGGCGACGGCGGATCCCCTCCGCCGCTGCCGGTCCCTTCCCCGCTTTCCCGTCAAAGGAGACCTCCACACATGACACCCCTGTTCAATTCCGTGATGGTGCGCGCCGCCGACGCGCCCGTCATCAAGCCGGCCGTGGAGCTGGGCACTCCGCTGCTGCTGGCCATCGCCGTTGCCGCGGTGGCACTGCTGCTGCTGATGATCATCCGCTTCAAGATCCAGGCCTTCGTGGCCCTGCTGGCCGTCAGCATCCTGGTGGCCGTAGCCGCCCAAATCCCGCTCAAAGACGTGTTCACCGTCGTATCCAACGGTGTGGGAAGCACCCTCGGAAAGGTCGCGATCCTGATCGCCCTCGGCGCCGTGCTGGGCCGGATGATCGAGGTCTCGGGCGGCGTGCAGTCCCTCGCGGACCACTTCACCCGGAAACTGGGCGTCAAGCGCGTGGCCGTGGCCCTCACCGCCGTCGGCTTCCTGGTCGCCATCCCGGTCTTCTTCGAGGTCGGCATCATCGTGCTCGTCCCGATCGTCTACGCCTTTTCCAAGATCGCCAATCTGCACCCGGTGAAGTTCGGCCTGCCGATGGCGGGCATCATGCTCTCCATCCACGTGGCAGTCCCGCCGCACCCGGGCATCGTCGCCGGTGCGGGCGTGCTCGGCGCCGACATCGGCCTGATCGCCCTGATCTCCCTGTCCATCTGCGTGCCGCTCGGTTTCCTCTCCTACTGGGTGGCGGCCATCTTGAACCGCAAGGACTTCGACCTGCTGCCGGGCGTCAAAGCGCAAGTTGACGAATTCGGCTCCGGTTCGCTGGTCCGCACCGGCCACGCCGGACCCGGCCACCACGCCGTCGCCCCGCCGCGTCCGGGCCTGATCATCTTCCTCATCGCCGCCCCGATCACGCAGATCCTGCTCGGCACCCTCGGCACGCTCGTGATCGACAAGAAGGACTACTGGTACGGCGTCGCCGCCTTCGTCGGCAACCCGTTCCTGGCGCTCCTCGTGGCAGTGGCCCTGTCCTTCTTCCTCCTCGCCGTCCGCCGCCGGTGGTCCCTGAAGGAAACCGGCGAGATCTTCGAAGGCGCCCTTCCGCCGATCGCGTCCATCCTCATGGTGGTAGCCGCCGGCGGTGTCTTCGGCGGCGTCCTGCAGGTCTCCGGGATCGGCGCGGCGCTCTCCGAGACCCTCGACACGCTGGGTGTGCCCCTGCTCCTGCTCGGCTTCATCATCTCGCTGGCCCTGCGCGCCGCCCAGGGTTCGGCCACGGTCGCCATCGTCACCACCACCGGGCTGCTCTCCGCGGCCGTCGCCCACGGCGGTTACACCCCGGCGCAGATCGCCGTGATCGTGATCGCCATCGGCTTCGGATCCCTGGGCCTGTCGCACGTCACCGACGCCGGCTTCTGGGTGGTCGTGCGGTACTACGGGCTGACCGTCGCCGACGGACTCAGGACCTGGACCGTCCTCACCACCGTGCTGGGACTCGCCGGCTTCGCCCTGACATTCGTGGCCTGGACCCTGGTGGGCGGCCTGGGCATCTGATGCGGACCCGACTCGATCACCTGGTTCTCGCAGCGCTCCAGCAGGGTTCGGCTGTCCCCGCTTTCACCTGCTATGACTTCACCACGGCCCTGGCCGTGGTCGCCGCGGCCGAGGAAGCCGGCCGCGGGGCGATCCTGCTGGTGGCGCCGAAGACGGCGGCCACCGCCAACGGGCTCCGGCTGATCGCAGCATTCCGCGGACTCGCCGACGGCGCCGGCGTTCCGATCGCCGTGCAACTGGACCACGCCGCTGATCCGCAGATGATCGCCGACGCCGTCACGGCGGGGGCGGACTCCGTGCTGGTCGACGGATCGTCCCTGCCGTACGAGGACAACATCGCCCTGGTCCGCGGCGTCCGGCAGGCCCTGGCAGGACAAGGCGCCGGCGTCGTGATCGAGGCGGAACTCGGCGGCCTCGCCGGGGATGAGGACCGTGCCTTCGGCGCTGACGCCGCAGGCAGCGCCGCACTTGGCGCCGGCGAGGCCGGACTGACCGATTCCGCCCAGGTGGAGGACTTCGTGGCGCGCACCGGCGCCCAGCTGCTGGCCGTGGCAGTGGGCAACGTCCACGGGAAGTACAAGGGTGAGCCGCGGCTGCGCTGGGACGTCCTGCAGGACATCGCCGTGCGCACCCGCGTTCCGCTGGTACTGCACGGGGCATCCGGGATTCCCGCCGCTGAACTCGTCAAGGCGGCCGCGATGAACGTCGGGAAGGTCAATTTCAACACCGAGCTCCGCACCGGCGTGCTGGCCATGCTCCAGGAGCAGACCGCCGCGCACCGGGCCGACGGCGAGAACCTCCTGGGCCTGCTCGGCCGGTGGGACGCCGAGGCCAGGACGTTCGCGGCCAACGCCCTGGCGACGCTGTCCCGCTGACCCTGCTGTCCCGCAGCACCTCCCGTCCCAGTCGAACCCTGCCGGTGCAGGCCGGGGCCGACGCTGGCTGTTGGCCCCGGCAAGGCCGACAATGAAATCGACGCAGCACACCAGGCGGCCGCGTTCGCAGGCAAGGGGCGCAATGCGTGTTCCACGACAGCGGGACACCGATCCGGACATCGCTCCGGAGCGCGACCTGGCGATCGACCTCGCCAGGTTCTTCTGCCTTGCCCTGGTGGTGGTGGGACACACCATGATGGTCAGTCCGGTGCTGCACCCGGACGGCACCGTGACGAGCGAAAACACGCTGGGAAACGAGCCCTGGTTTGAGCCCGTCATCTGGGTCCTGCAGGTGATGCCGCTGTTCTTCCTCTCCGGCGGCATCACCGGGCTGCAGTCCTGGCGCCGGCTCCGCGCCCGCGGCGGCAGCCCGTTCGACTTCATGCAATCCCGGATGCTGCGCCTGATCCGTCCGGCGGCTGTGCTGTTGACCTTCATGTTCATCGGGCTGTGGGCCGCGCGGCTGGCGGGGGTGGATCCGCAGGTCGTCCAGCTGCTCGCGTCAGGGGCTGGAATGCCGTTGTGGTTCCTGGCTGCCTACCTGGCGGCGCAACTGAACCTCCCGCTCCTGGCCGCGCTGCACTCCCGCGCGCCGTGGCTGACCCTGGCAGGGCTCACCGCGCTCGTGGTGAGCATTGACTGCCTTCGCGGCGCGCTGCCGCTGCTGGCCTACGCCAACATGATCTTCCTCTGGTGCGCCGTGCAGCAGCTTGGTTTCATCATCGCCGACGGCCTGCTGCTGGCGCTGGGGCGGCCCACCCTGGTGGGCATCATGGCGGCCAGCAACCTGGGCCTGGGGCTGCTGGTCCTGTTGGGACTGTATTCCGGAAACATGCTGGTCAACCTCAATCCGCCCAACCTGAGCCTGTTGTTCCTCGGAATATCGCAGGCCGCTGCCCTGCAGCTCTTCCGTCCGTTACTGGCCCGGCTGGCCTCCGTTGCCTGGGTGCGGCAACTGGTGGCCGTTGCAGGCCGCCGGTCCATGACCGTCTACCTGTGGCACCTGCCCTTGCTCGCGGCCATGTCCGGGCTCCTGCTGCTGACCAGGGTTCCCCAGCCCGCCGGAGGGACCACAGCGTGGTGGTGGAGCCGGCCACTGGTCCTGCTCGCCGTCGTCCTGCTGCTGCTGCCGGTCCTGGCGCTGTTCGGCCGGCTGGAGGAACGTCCGACGTCGTCCGCCCACGCGCGCAGGCGTCCGGCGGCCGCGGTGCTGACCGCCGCCGTCGTCGTCTACATTCCGGTGTCCGACGCCGCGCTCCACGGACTCACTCTGGGGCTGCTCGGCGGGGGAGCGGCGTGTTTCGCCCTCGCCACCCCGCTGCTCGGCCGCGTCCCTGCCCGGACGGCGGCGGAGGCCCCGCCCGGTTCCGGACCGCCATTGCCACACCCGCCTTTAAGTGCCAATGTCGAACCATGACGGAGAACTCGGCAGCCATTGAAGATACGTTCAGCCCGGACGTCTCCACGACCCGGAACGATGAGCTGCACCGCTATGAACTCCACGTCGGCGGCAAGCTCGCCGTCGAGATCCGGTTCATTGACAGGCCCGGCCATATCGACTTCATCCATACCGACACGGCGGAGCGATTCCAGGGAAAGGGCCTTGCGAAGGTGCTGGCCCACTTCGCCCTCGACGACGTTGTTGCTTCCGGTAAGAGAATCATCCCGGACTGCCCTTTCATGTACCGGTACCTGCGCAAGCACGATGCCTACAACCAGTGCGTCGACTGGCCGGAACGCCCGCCGGAAGGAGCCTGAACCCGGGCACTGCAAGGTCTGGGACAACCGGCAGGCTTGTGACCCGAACGACAACCTCGTAAGGTTCTACCAGAGTTATGCAGCTGGCTCTTGAACGAGTCCTTTGGAGAACCCTGTGAACCATAAACTGCGTGTACTTGTCCGTGTGGACGTCGATCCCGGACACGTGACTCTCGAAGTCACCGGCTGCGTCACCCAGTCCGATTCCGCCACCCTGATGCACATTGTGCGGCGGGCAGGCCGCCTCGGGGCAGGGGTTGATGTGGTCGTGGACCTGCACGGCGCGTCCCATCTGGACCCGGAAGTGCTGCTGGACCTGCGCCGCCTGGCGGAAGCCGGATCCCAGCGAGGCCCCGGTGCCGGGGACACTGCCGCCCCCGGCCCAACCGCGCAGTTCCGCCTGGTCCTGGACGAGCCCGCAGAGCTGCCCATCTGCCTCCTGCACGTCGGTGCTGACGGCGAAGTCCTCGCAGGACTCGACGCCGAAATCCGCCTGGTCAGCCCCGGAGTCGGCAGGACCGGCGAACCGGCAGGGCCACTTGGCGGCGGAACGCTTAATGTCGGAATCCTGGACGCCGGAACGGAGGAGGCCAACAGCCCGCTTGCGGCGGAAATCAGCGGCGTCGACGACTATGAACTCATCAACGGGTTGGCGTTGCGTGACTACTTCGAGGGCACCCTCGATCCCGCGGCCACGGTCCGGGCGCTCTCGGACACCGCGCTGTGCCAACTCGCCGACGCGTTGTACCGCCACCTCGATACGCCCACGCCGTCCTTCGGCGCCCACACCTGGTACGAGCTCGCCGCCGAAGAGCTTCAAAACCGTCACCTGACGGACGCCGGCGGCCCGGCGGAAGACGAGCTGGCGGCAGGGACCGGCCCGGCGGAAGACGAGCTGGCGGCAGGGACCGCGCTGGCCTGACCCGGCGCCGCGCCCGGCCCAGATAGGCTGTCGCTATGAACCCAGTCACCGCGAAAACAGTTGGCACCACCGCCTTGGTCACCGGAGCAACCGCGGGCATCGGGGCGGAGTTTGCGCGGCAGCTCGCCGAACAGGGACACCATGTGGTGCTCGTGGCCCGTGACGCCACCCGGCTGAAAGCTTCAGCCGGGGAACTCGAGAAGCGCTACAGCATCAGCACCGAAGTGATCGCTGCCGACCTGACCGACGACGCCGGCGTCGCCGCCGTCGTCGCGCGGCTCACGGACCCCGCGAGGCCGGTGGAAATTCTTGTCAACAACGCCGGCATCGGGCTGCTTCATTCCTTCGAGGAGAACGGCATCGCCGAGGAGAAGCGGCACCTCAAGCTCCACGTTGAGACCGCCATGGAGCTCTGCCATGCGGCGCTGCAGGGCATGCTGGCGCGGAAGTCCGGAAGGATCGTCAATGTCTCGAGCGTGGCGGCATTCCTGCCCCGCGGAACGTACTCGGCCGCGAAGGCGTGGCTCCTCAGCTTCTCCCGCTGGGCCAACATGGCGTACTCCCCGCACGGCGTAAAGGTGACGGCAGTGTGCCCGGGGTTCACGCGCACGGAATTCCACGACCGGATGGGCATGGACACCGGTGTTGCCCCGCGCTGGCTGTGGCTGCAGGCCGGACAAGTGGTCCGGGAGGGCCTGGCAGACAACGAAAAGGGCAAAGCGGTCTCCATTCCCAGCAAGCGCTACAAGGTCGTGGCCTCGGCCGCCCGGCTGCTGCCGGCACGGTTAGTGGCAGGTCCGCCCCGGCGCCCCAAGTAGCAGAGGGCATCCGGCCGGCGGCCCGGCGTTGGGTCACATCCCGGGGACGCGGCGCGGCCGCCTGCGGATCAGCACCACCACGAGGATGCCCACGACGGCTCCGAGCAGAGTCTCAACGGCGCGCTCGGTCACGAGGACGTGGGGATCGGCGGGCGCCGCAAGCTGGGTCATGAGCAGGATCACGGGTGTGAAGGAGACCATGGCGAGGCCATAGTGCCTGGTCATGAACAGTTCCGTTGTGAACTGCAGGACGATCACCAGAACGGCCAGGACCGCGGCCTCGGACCCTGGGAAAGCCCTGAGCGGGGACCCTGCCCATGGGAACAGCACGATTGCGACCACAACCAGGCCCAGGAGAGTGCCGACAATGCGATGGAGTCCACGGTAGACGCTGCTGGGCATATCCGCCCCGGCAAGTGGCACTGCTGCCGCCGCCATGGCCCAGTGCGGGTGGCCGCTTCCGCTGAGGACCCCCACGGTGCCGGCGCCCCCCACCGCAGAGACATAGCGGGCAGCATGGATCCACGCCGCCCGGCGACGTGCGCCACGCAGCGGACGGACATCCCGTTCCAGGCCCCGGTGCCACGTGCGGTTCCGCACCCAGCCGCCAAAGCCGACGAGTATAGAGAAAGCGGCGGACGCGGCGGCGATCCCGACGGCGGCCGGCCACGGGACGGACGTGGGGATGGACGCGCACGCGCCCAGGGCCAGGATTCCGAAGAACGGGCCGTTGGGCTTGAGACCCACCCGGTCGGCGAACAGCGATCCCGCACCGGACAGGACGGCCTCGGTGGCCACGAGGGCCCAGGAATGCAGGTGGTTGACCGAGAGGAAAACGCCGACCCCCACCCCCGCCAGCAGGAGGAAGGCCGCCTGGCCTTGGTGCCGGAGCCTGAGCTGGTGCGGCTCGGAACGGCCGTACATTCCCGTCAGGGCGCCGAAGACGGCGTAGATGATAAGGTCCGGCCGTCCCGCGGCCAGCAGCACCAGCGACGGCGCCGCCACACTTAATGCCACACGCCAGGCCGAGACGCGGTCCTGGTTCGCTGGCGCGAAGCTGTGCAGGGTGCGGACGTGGCGAAAAAGGGACTGCAAGGAGGTCTCTCCCCTCTCCGGATGGAAGACGGCTGGGCAGGTGGCTGGGCGTGCGAGCACGAACTCAAGGGGACGGACATGCCCGAAAAGGCCTGCCCGCGTGCTTCCCCCAAGGGAACAAACACGCAGGGCAGGCCTCTCCAGGCGGGGCTCCGGACTAGTCGATCACGCTCAGGTCCGGGCCGGGACCTTGGCGGAGTCGGGACCGGCCACGGATTCCGGGGCCGCAGCAGCGAACGGCATGTCCATGTGCTCAAGGTCGATCAGCGGGTTCTCGTCCTGGTTCGCGACCAGTTCGCGGGCCTCGGCCTGGGTGTCCACGCTGGGCATGGAACCCGGCAGCGGCATCTGGGCCGATTCCTTCAGGAAGTAGATTGCTACCGCGCCGATGGCGGAGGTGGCCATCAGGTAGTACGCGGGCATCATGTCATTTCCCGTGGCGCTGATCAGTGCGGCAACGATGAACGGCGTGGTGCCGCCGAAGATGGCCACGGCGAAGTTGTAGGCGATGCCCATGGCGCCGTACCGGCTCGACGTCGGGAACTGGGCCGGCAGCGCCGAGGCGAGGTTGGCCACGTAGAACGTTACCGGGAAGGCGATCAGGGAAAGACCGCCCAGTGTTGACCAGATATTGCCGACGCCGATCAGGAGGAACGCAGGCGTTGCAAGTACAACAGTGCTGATGGCGCCGATCCAGAGGACGGGACGGCGGCCGATCCGGTCGGATAGCTTGCCGGTCAGCGGAATGCAGAGGCTCATGATGACGAGCACGGGGATCGTCAGCAGGGTGCCGTGGATGGGGTCATAGCCCTTGGATTCGGTGAGGTACGTCGGCATGTACGACGTGAGGGCATAGCCGGCCGTATTCGCGGCTGCCACCAGGATCATCGCAACGATGATGGAGCGCCAGTAGGCCTTCACGATGCCCACCGGCCCCTTGGTCGCGGCGGCGTCACCGGCAGTTGCGTCCTTGGCGAGCTCTTCCTGGGCATCCAGGGTCGCCTGGAACTGCGGCGATTCCTCGATCTTGCTCCGGAAGTATACGGCGATCAGGCCCAGCGGCCCGGCGACGAGGAACGGGATCCTCCAGCCCCACTGCTCCATGGTGTCCTGGCCAAGGGTCAGCTGGAGCACGGATACAAGGGCGGCGCCGATGGCGAAGCCGAGGTAGCTGCCCATGTCCAGGAAGCTGGCGAAGAAGCCGCGGCGCTTGTCCGGGGCGTACTCGCTCACAAACGTTGTGGCGCCGGCGTATTCGCCGCCCGTGGAGAAGCCCTGGATGACTTTGAACAGGACCAGCAGGACGGCCGCCCAGATGCCGATCTGTGCATACCCGGGGAGAAGGCCGACGGCGAAGGTGCTCGCGGCCATGATCATCAGGGTCGTGGCAAGGACCTTCTGGCGGCCGATCTTGTCGCCGAGCCAGCCGAAGATGACTCCGCCGAGGGGGCGGGCAATAAACGTGGCGGCGAAGGTGCCAAGAAGGAACAGCGTCTGGACGGACTTGTCCGCCTCCGGCAGGAATACCGGTCCCATGGTGGTGATCAGGTAGCCGAACACGCCGACGTCGTACCATTCCATGGTGTTTCCCACGATGGTTCCGCCGAGTGCTTTCTTGAGCATCGGCTGGTCGACAACGTTGACGTCGGACTCTTTGAGTCGACGGCGGGTCCTTAGCTTCGGTTTCTTTGCACGCTCGGGTGCAAACTGGTTGGTTCCGCTGGCGTTCATCACGCCTGCTGAAGAGTCGGTCGTGCTTCGGTCTGTGGGCATTTGGGCGACTCCTATGGAGGTCATTTGCTTGCGACTTGTAGCTGCCCCGCTCTGGGCAGGCTCTCAATTTTACGCGATTTCCATGGCATTTCCGAGTTCGATGCCGTATGATCCGGTGTTTTGGCTCCGGATCAGGGCCCAGCCGGGAGAATCCTTTCCGCGGTTTCACCGCTCCATTGCTGGGAACTGCGGCGGTGGTCGGCGCCGCGGCCAAAGTTTTTTCTCCCGAGGGCGCTTGAGGCTGTTTTTGGGGCCAAAACTGCCGGCCCGGGCCCCGATTGCGGGTCCGTTTGCGGGTCTGTTTGTGGGCGGTTGAGCCCCGCGCCGGACCGAAGATGCGGGGTATCCAAGGAGCCCGGAAAGCGCTTAGGGTTGAAGCCAGCGGACCGCCGACGACACGCCACACTAGGAGAGCAATCCATGACTGGCAACAACACCGAGAAAACCGATCCGGGCACTCCCGAGGGAACAACGCCCCAAGTGGCCGGAGACGACACCGAAACGCAGGCCACCCAGGAGGCAGCGAAGGGCGTCCGATCACGGCTGACGGATGCCCAGAAGGAAATGCTCGCCAGCAAATCGAGGGGCGGCGCCGGCTCGCAAAGCGTCGGGCACAGCCACAAGCCGACTCATGCCAGCGGAAAGCAGGGACCGCCGGAAAAGAAAGTCCGCTGGTAGCGCTACAGACTTCTCCTGCCTGCCGACCTACGATTGGTGGACACTTCATTTCACAGCGGTAATTGCACGGCGGAAAGGAAGAGCAATGGCAGATCATCACTCCGGAGAAGAGATCGAGCCTGGGGTGGCCAGCCACTTGGCTGAGTCCATGGATGAGGCCCCTGGTCCCGAGCCGGTGCATCAGCTTCCGCCCCCCGCATCCGAGGGGCATTCGTGGCCGGACGGCAGCGGCAAGCACCGCCACCCGAAGGACCGCGATGAGGTCCGCGGGCGGCAGAGCCAGCAGGTTTCAGGGGCTGCCGAGCACCGGACCAGCCGCCCGGACATCCCTCACCACGACAAGTGACAGGCCGGCCCGGCGCAAAGCTGAGCCGGGCCCGGCATCATTCGAGCACCACGTCCGCCGGCTTCTTGTCCGGCCGCCAGCCGCGCCATACGGGGTGCCGGAGCTTCCCGCTGCCGGTCCATTCCCCGTAGGCCACTTCTCCAACGAGCTTCGCTGACACCCAGTGGGCATCCGAGGCGTCCGCCGCCGGGACCTCCCCGAAGGGGGAGGTTTTCCGGGGCAGGGCGTCGAGTTGTTGCCGTAGCTCCTTGAGTTCGCGCGTGCTGAAACCGCTGCCCACCCGCCCGACGTACCGCAGCTTCGCGCCGTCCGGAATCCCGAGCAGCAGTGAGCCCACGGAGTTCTCGCGCTCGCCCTTTCCCGGACGCCAGCCGCCGACCACCACTTCCTGGGTGCGTCCGAACTTGAGCTTGAGCCAGGACCGGCTGCGTTGCCCGACGTAGCGGCCGTCGGTGCGCTTGGCCATTACCCCCTCGAGCCCCAGCTCCTCGGCGCTCGCCAGGATGTGCGCGATGTCGCCGTCGATGACCTCAGACAGTTCCACCGGGCATCCCGAAGGGTGGAAGAAGTTCTCCAGGCGCGTCCGGCGCTCCCGCAGGGGCAGGCGGCGAAGATCAGCGCCGCCGTCGAACAGCAGATCGAACAGCATCAGCCGCACCGGCGTGGACACCTGTGCCTTCGCGACGTCGGCGGCTTTGGTGAGGTTCATGCGCCCCTGCAGCAGCCCGAAATCGGGCCGGCCGGCGGGCCCGACGGCGATGATCTCCCCGTCGGCTGCGAAGTTCCCTTCCGGCCAGCACGCGCGGTCCGTCAGTTCCGGGTAGGTGGCAGACATGTCGTTGCCGTTGCGGCTGATGAGCCGGACCTTCGCGGCATCCCCCACAACCAGGGCCCGCAGGCCGTCCCATTTGAGTTCGAATTGCCAGTCCTTGCCGGCCAGATCCGCGGTGGTGCCGGCGCTGGCCAGCATCGGGCCCAGATCCGGGCCGGGAGGAGCCGCAGATCCGGCATTGTCAGTGCCTTCCCGGGCGGCGGGCTCAGCTGCGGTACCGCCCGCCGCGGCGCCGGATGTTTCCGACCCCGGCTCCGGGTGCGTTTGTTTCGACCCGAGGGGGTCCATCAGGTGGATGAGCCATTGGTCGTTGCCTTGGCCGGTGTGGATCAGGGCGAACCGGCGGGTGCCGCCGAGGCCGCCGTCGTCCGCTCCCGTGAGGGTGGCGATAACCTCCTTGCCGGCGACCCACTTCTCGCATTCGTAGGACCCGTGGTCCCAGATGCTGACGGTACCGGCTCCGTACTGGCCTTTGGGGATGGTGCCCTCGAAGTCCGCATAGTCCATCGGGTGGTCCTCGGTCTGGACGGCGAGGTGGTTCTTGGCCTTGGACGTCGGGACGCCTTTAGGGAGGGCCCAGGACACGAGGACGCCGTCGCGCTCCAGCCGGAAATCGTAGTGCAGCCGGCTGGCGTGGTGCTCCTGGATGACGAACTTCTCCCGCAGCGTGCCGGCGTCGGCCTCGTGGTGCCGCTCTGCCGTGAACGGCTCCGGGGTGAGGGCCGCGTCCCGCTTAGTGCGGTATTTCTCCAGCCGGGGGTCCGAGTGGCCGCCGTCGCCGTCGGGGGAACCGTGGCCGGGGGCCTGTCCGGGGCGATCCGGTGCGGGTCCGGAGGCGGAGGCTCCCGAGATGGCGGCGAAGGGGTCCTTTCCGGCCTGCACGCGTTTCAGGACCTCCCGGTAGTCCAGCTGATGCAGGGAGGCGGAGGCGAGTTCGCGCCAGGTGCGCGGCGCCGCCACCATGGGGTGCAGCCGGCCGCGCAGCGAGTACGGGACGATCGTGGTCTTTGCGGCACTGTTCTGGCTCCAGTCCACAAGGACCTTGCCGGTGCGGAGGGTCTTCTTCATGTCGCTCACGGCCAGCTCCGGATGGTCTGCTTCCAGCGAACGCGCCAGTTCATGGGCGAACTCGGAGATCTGCTCGGACGTCTGCGTGCCGTCGAGGTGCGCGTAGAGGTGGATCCCCTTGCTTCCGCTCGTTACCGGAACCGGATCGAGGCCTACATCGCGCAGGATGGTGCGGGCCAGCATGGCGACTTCCACGCACTCCGCCAGCCCGGCACCCTCGCCGGGGTCGAGGTCCAGCACCAGCCGGTCCGGATTCGTGGCGTTCCCGTGTGAATCCACCCGCCACTGCGGGACGTGGAGCTCAAGGGCGGCGGACTGGGCCAGCCAGGCCAGGGTGGCGGGGTCGTTGACAAGCGGATACTGGATGGTCCGGTCCTTGTGCGTAACCGACGCGCGAGGTATCCAGCCCGGCGTCGAATGGTCCAGGTTCTTCTGGAAGAACATCTCACCCGGGGCCCCGGCCGTTCCGACGCCGTGGACCCAGCGCTTGCGGGTGGCAGGCCGGTTGGCGGCGGCCGGAATCAGCACGTGCGCCACAGCGGCGTAGTAGGCCAGGACGTCGGCCTTGGTGGTCCCGGTCTCCGGATACATGACCTTGTCCAGGTTGGTCACCACCAGCTCACGGCCGTCAACGCGCACCCTTTCCCGGCTTCTTGCTGGTGTCCGGTCAGGCATGGGACTTCTCCTCCGTGCAACTGTGATGTTCACTTGATCCATGAGAGCCATCTGGAAAGGCGCGATAGCGTTTGGGCTGGTCAACGTCCCCGTCAAGGTCTACAGCGCCACCGAGGACCACGACATCAGCCTGCATCAGGTCCACAATGCCGACGGCGGGCGGATCCGCTACCAGCGCCGCTGCGAGGTCTGCAGCAAGATCGTGGACTATGAGGACATAGACAAGGCCTACGAGGACGAGGGCCGGACAGTGGTGCTCAGCCGCGAGGAGCTCAAGTCCATCCCGGCCGAGAACAGCCATGAGATCGACGTCGTGCAGTTCGTCCCTGCCGATCAGCTCGACCCGATGATGTTCGAAAAGAGCTACTACCTGGAGCCGGATTCCAAGTCTCCCAAGGCCTACGTGCTGCTGCGCCGCGCCCTCGAAGACACGGACCGGGTGGCGATCGTGCAGTTCGCGCTGCGTGAGAAGACCCGGCTGGGGGCCCTGCGGATCCGCGATGACGTGCTGGTGCTGCAGTCCTTGCTCTGGGCCGACGAGGTCCGGGAGGCCAGCTTCCCGGCCCTCGAAACCTCCATCCGCATCTCGGCCCAGGAACGCGAAATGTCCGCGGCCCTGGTGGAGTCGATGGCCGCCGACTTTGAGCCGGAGCAGTTCACGGACGACTACCAGCTGCAGCTGCGCCAGCTTATCGACGCGAAGCTGGAAAAGGGGGAGTCCCTCGACACCGAGGAAACCTTCGGGGTGCCCGCCGCCGAGGCAGGCAGCGGCGAAGTGATCGACCTCATGGAGGCGCTCAAGCGCAGCCTGGAAAAGAAGCGCGGGGGCGGCACCTCCGCCGCGGCCCCTTCTTCGAAGGCTGCGGGCGGCTCCAGGGCGGCCCCGAAAACCGCATCCCGGGCGGCAGCCCCGAAAACCGCATCCCGGGCGGCAGCGAAGGCCGGACCCAAAACTGCCGCGAAGACGCCCGCCAAGACAGCACCGAAGACGGAACCCAAGGCTGCCGCGAAAAGGACCCGCAAGGAGGCCTGAGGCGTCGGCGCGGCACCCGGCGGCCACCGGGATCAGGAGTTCCTGAGCGCGGAGATGAGCTCGTTCTTCGTCTTCGCCGAGTACCTGGTCAGACCGATCTCCTTGGCGCGTTTCTTCAGCTCGGGGACGGTCCAGTCCTCGTAGTCACCGGCCCGGCCGCCTTTCCGGCCCACCGCGGAGCGGCCGCGCTTGGCGGCTGCGTTGGAGATACGGGCGGCTTTTTGCCGGGACGCGCCGTCGGCCCGCAGTTCCTTGTAGAGCTCCGGGTCCTTGATACTGGGGCCCTCAGCCCCGGCGGCCTTGTTCGTGGGCACGGTTACCTCGGTTCGCGGGGTCCGGCGGCGGGCGGGTTGTCGTCGGCGACTTCCCCCTGGTCGACGGCGGAACGCCACTCCCCGGTTTCGATGCCGCGCGATTCGATGAACTCCTTGAACCGGCCGAGGTCCGCGCTGACCTGCCGGTGGTCGGCTCCGAGTGCCGACCCGGCCTTTTCCACGAGGCCCTCGGGTTCCCACTCAAGCTCGACGTTCACCCGGGTGCGCTCAGCCCCCAGGGATTCGAACGTCACCGTTCCGGCGTTGCGGGGCTTGTCCGTGCTGACCCAGGCGATCTTCCGGTCCGGCGTCTGCTCGATGATTTGGGCCCCGTATTCGCGCCGCACGCCTGCGATGTCGGTGCTGAAATGGAGCGAGGTCTCGTCGATCTGCTCCACCGCCTCGACGCCCGTCATGAAGACCGGAAAAGTTTCGAACTGCGTCCACTGGTTGTACGCAGTAGACACGGGGACATCGACTTCAATGCTTTCGTGGACGCTTGCCATGGGGTCTCCTTTGGCCGGGAAGTCATTTCTGCGGCGGCCCGCTGCAACGGCGCCGCGCTTTCCAAGCTATCGGCGGGGGAGCGCCGTGACAAGGATTCAGTAAGGTTGCTTACGGCAGCCCGTGGACCACGGGCCCGCGCCTTCCTTTCCGGATCGACCCGCCCTGCCGTTAACGCAAAATCCCGGTACCGCCGCAACAGGCAGGACCGGGATTCTGTCGGGCGAATGCCCCGAGAAGGTGACGCTATGCGGCGTCGTGATCCGTCTCGAGGATCTGGACGAGGCGCTCCAGCGCCGCGTCGGCGCCCTCACCCTCGGCACGCAACACCACAACCTCGCCGTGCGATGCGCCCAGGCTCATCAGCGACAGGATGCTTGCAGCGTCCATGGCCTCATCTTCGGGCTCGCCCAGGCGGGCAATGGTGATTTCGAGATCGAACTCGCCTGCTGCCTCGGCGAAGATGGCGGCCGGGCGGGCGTGCAGCCCGACTCGGCTGCCAATGGTGGCGTTACGTTCGGTCATTTCTGCTCCTTGATTTCAGCTTTGGGACTATCAGCTGTGGACTTCAGTTTCGGGGATGATTCCTGGACCGGATCAGACGGTTACGGGAACCGCTTCCACCGTATCAACGGACTTCTTGACTGCCCAGCGCTTGAGTGCCAGGACGGACAATGCGGTCACGACGGTTCCGACCAGGATGGAGACAACGAACATCACGAAGTTGTCGATGGCGAAGAAGACGAAGATGCCGCCGTGTGGTGCCTTGGAACCGACTCCGGATGCCATCGAGATGGCTCCGGTGATTGCCCCGCCGAGCATGCTGGCCGGGATGACCCGGAGCGGGTCGGCGGCGGCGAAGGGGATGGCTCCTTCGGAGATGAACGAGGCACCCAGCAGCCAGGCCGCCTTGCCGTTTTCGCGTTCAGCCAGGCTGAAGCGCTGCTTGTCCAGGACCGTAGCGAGCGCCATGGCCAGCGGCGGAACCATACCCGAGGCCATGACCGCGGCCATGATCTGCCACGGCGCCTGGTTTTCGAGCGTTGCGGCACCCAGGCCGGCGACGGCGAACGAGTAGGCAACCTTGTTGACGGGTCCGCCGAGGTCGAAGCACATCATCAGGCCCAGGATCACGCCGAGGGCGATCGCGCTGGCGCCGGTGAGGCCCGAGAGCCAGCCGTTCAGGCCCTTGGTGATGGCAACGATCGGACCGCCCAGGATCAGGAACATCAGGCCGGACGCGACGAGCGAGGCCAGCAGGGGGATGATCACCACGGGCATCAGGCCGCGCAGCCACCGGGCTACGGTCAGCTTGCCGATCGAGTGCGCAATGTAACCGGCGAGCAGGCCGCCGACGATGCCGCCGAGGAAGCCGGCACCCATGAACCCGGCCACAGCGCCTGCGACGAAGCCCGGCGCGATGCCCGGCCGGTCAGCGATGCCGTAGGCGATGTAGCCGGCAAGGGCCGGAACCAGGAAGCCGAGCGACAGGGCGCCGATCTTGAACAGGACAGCGCCGATGTAGGCGCCCAGCGGGCCCCAGGCGTTGTCCGGGAACTGGGTCGGCAGGTTGAAGAGGCTGTTGTCCACGACGATCGCATCCGCGTACTTCGTGATCAGGTAGCCGCCCATGAGGAAGCCGAGGGCGATCAGCAGGCCGCCACCTGCCACGAACGGGATCATGTAGCTGACACCCGTGAGCAGGGCTTTCTTGAGCTTCTGGCCGATGTGTTCGCCCTTTTCCATGGCCTCGGTCTCAGCCTGCTCCTCAGCGCCGAAGTGCGGCACGCGGCGGGCGTTCGGGTTGTCGGCGGCGGCGAGGGCCTCCTGGACCATCTTGTCCGGTTCGTCGATGCCGCGCTTGACGGGTGCGTTGATGACCGGCTTGCCGGCGAAGCGCTCCTTGCCGCGGACGTCCACGTCAACTGCGAAGATCACAGCGTCGGCCGCGGCGATCACGGCCGGGTCCAGCGGTTTGGCGCCGGAGGAGCCCTGGGTCTCCACCTGCAGGTCGATGCCGACTTCCCGGGCCGCGGCCACGAGCGAATCGGCAGCCATGTAGGTGTGCGCGATGCCGGTGGGGCAGGCTGTGACGGCGACGAGGCGCTTGGGGCCCCGGGTGCCGGCAACCGCCCCGGCAGCTGCGGCCGCCGGGGCGCCGGCTGCAGGCGCGTTGGCCGTGGAAAGTGCGGCATCGGGGGCAGCTGCGGCGTGGGCTGCGGGCTTGTCCGCCAGTGCCCCCTCCACAAGCTCAACGATTTCCGTCGGCGAGGACGCGGCACGCAGCGCGGCCGTGAAGTCCTTCTTGATCAGGGACCGGGCGAGCTTGGACAGGAGCTTCAGGTGGTCCTGGTCCGCGCCTTCGGGAGCGGCGATGAAGAAGATGAGATCCGCTGGACCGTCCTTGGCGCCGAAATCGACGGGCTGGGACAGCCGTGCCATGGCCAGCGTCGGCTCCGTGACCGCCGTCGAACGGCAATGCGGGATCGCGATGCCGCCGGGGACGCCGGTGGCGGTCTTGGACTCCCGGGCGAAGGCGTCGGCGAAGAGGCCTTCGACTTCGGTGGCCCGTCCGTTGGCCGCTACTCTGCCTGCCAGGTGCCGGATCACGTCCTCGGGCGAGTTGCCCAGATTCTGGTCGAGCTCGACCAGTTCGGTATTAATGAGCTGTGTCACTGTCAATCCTTCCGGAGGGCCGTGATGGTTACGGCATCAGGGGTGGTTTGGTTGACTGCCGGGACAGTGGAGCCCGGCAGGGAAGCGGCGGCGGCACCATGGGCCACCGCCTGACGGAGGCAATCGGCCGGGGCGGCGCCCTGGCTGGAGGCGAGCAGGTAGCCGGCAAGCGAGGAATCGCCGGCGCCGACGGTGCTGACAGCCTTGACCGGCGGGTGCGTGGCCAGCCACGCGCCGTCGGCCGTTACAAGCACGGCACCCCTGGAACCCAGGGTTGCCAGCACGGCTCCCACTCCGGAACGCACGACGGCGGCGGCGGCTGCCGCGGCAGCCTCCGGATCGGCTTCGAGTTCCTCGGCGGATTTATGGGTGGCGTACCCGGCTGCCGCAGCCAGTTCCGCCAGTTCCTCGGCATTGGGTTTGAGGAGGTCCGGCTTTCCCGAGGCATCGCCGGAGATCGCTGCGGCGAGGGGTTCGCCGGAGGAGTCGACGGCGATGCGCGGCGCATCGGTGCCGTCGTGCATGGACCGCAGCCGTCGGGTGACGGTTGCGTAGAACTCGACCGGAACTCCAGGGGGGAGCGAACCGGCCAGGACAACCCAGCTGGCGCCGCGGGAGGAGTCCAGGAGCAGCCCGATCAGGGCTTCCTGCTGGTCCTCGCTCAGCGCCGGTCCGGGTTCGTTGATTTTGGTGGTGACCCCGCCGGGCTCGGTAAGCGCCACGTTGCTGCGCAGCGGCTCGCCGATCGGCAGCGCCGCGAAGGGAACGTCGCTGTCCCGCAGCCCGGCGAGCACGGGATCGGCCTCCGCTCCGGGAAGCACGGCGATGGTCTTCAATCCGGAAGCCACCAGGGCGCGGGAGACGTTGACTCCCTTTCCGCCGGATTCCTGGCGGACGGAGACGGCGCGCTGCACCTCGCCGCGGAGCAGGGGACCGGGCAGTGCCACTGTGCGGTCCAGGCTGGGGTTGGCGGTCAGCGTGACAATCATGCGACCACAACCTCCACTCCGGCTTCCGCAAGGGCATCGGCGAGTTCCCGGCTGGGTTTCGAGTCTGTGATCAAGGTGTCCAGATCTTTCAACGAGGCGAACTGGACGAGCGTTTCCGCGTCCAGTTTGGAGGAATCAGCCAGCACCACGATGCGGCGCGCTGATTGGACGAAGGCAGCCTTGACGGCGGCTTCTTCAGGATCGGGCGTGCTCAGCCCGAAGGCTGCATGGATTCCGTTGGTGCCGATGAAGGCGATGTCCGGGCGGATCCGGCGCGCGGCTTCCACCGTGGACTGGCCGACCGCGGCCTGGGTGATGCCGCGGACTTTTCCGCCCAGCAGGTGCAGGGCGATTCCGGGTTCCCCGGACAACTTTGCCGCAATGGGCAGGGCGTGGGTGATGACCACCAGCTCGACGTCGGATGCCGGGGAGGCGCCGGCAGCCGCGGCTCCGGCCGTCCGGGCGGAGAGGAGCTCGGCGAGGGCTTCGGTGGTGGAGCCGGCGTCGATCAGGATGCTGCCAGCGCGGCCCTGGGGAATGAGGGCCAGGGCGGCCTCGGCTATGCGGATCTTCTCGGGTTGCCGCTGGACGGTGCGTTCGAGGATGCTTTCTTCGGTGGTGCTGAACCGGTCCGGGGAGACTGCGCCCCCGTGGACGCGCCGGACGCTGCCTGCCGCTTCGAGGGCGGCGAGGTCCCGGCGAACCGTTTCGGTGGTGATGCTGAAACGCTCGGCAAGATCCGTAACGCTGGCGCGGCCACTGGCGTAGATCAGCCCCACGATCAGCTGTTGGCGTTCCTCGGCGAACACTTACCCTCCATTGCGTACTGTTTTCTGCTGGCTGCCTGCGACTGCGTTCCGAATCCCCTGGCGCTTCCGTGACTCGCATCACATGAAGTGGAATTGTTTGACTTTATCTTTGTTCGTGTTGGTTTGTCAATGAAAACCACAAGAACGCAGAAGTGGCGGCCTGGCGCCACGGGACATGTCCAGTGGTCGGGCGGGGGTCGGGGGCATGTCCAGTGGTCGGACCGGAGAATGGGGAGCATGTCCAGTGGTCGTGCCGAGGGGTGGGCAATTTGGGATCATGTCCATGCCTCGCTCCGGGGGGTGGGCATGCGCTGTGCTTTCGCTGGGACTGGGACTGGGACTGGGCCTGGGCCGGGGAGCGGGGGAGTGCGGGACATGTCCGGTGGCTGGGCCGGGGATCGGGGGGCATGTCCAGTGGTCGTGCCGGGGAGTGGGCAATTTGGGATCATGTCCATGCCACGCTCCGGGGGTTGGGCATGCGCTGTGCTTTCGCTGGGACTGGGCCTGAGAGCGCGGGGGAGTGCGGGACATATCCGGTGGCTGGGCCGGGGATCGGGGGGCATGTCCAGCGGTCGGGCCGGAGAGTGGGCAATTTGGGATCATGTCCATGCCACAGCCTGAAAGTGGGGCATGTCCCGTGGCGGGGTGGGGCATGTCCAGTGGCCGGACGGGCGTGCGGCGCACCGGGCTGGCGGGGGCCCCATGAAATGACGGAAGCCGGGCCCGACCCTACTGGTCAGGCCCGGCTTCCGGGATGATGGCTCCGGAGAGCGGCGGCCTACAAGCCCGCGTCGCGGCTCTCATTGCGGGTGATGGTCTCGCCCGTGTTGGGGTCCACGATTGATCGGGTCTCGCTGACGCGGCGCGTGCGGCCGCGGCCGGGGTTGGCGAGGACCAGGGAGGCGACCAGCCCGATGACTCCGACAACCATGAGGATGTAGCCGATCATGGTCTGGTCCACGTTAGGAATCAGGCCGGGCGCGATGGCCCAGGCCAGGATGGCGCCGATGGCGATGAGGAAGATGGCGGAACCGATTCTCATGTCTTGCTCCTTGGTGTCTGTGCACGGGTAGGAAATGCTAAGCATGCTGTCCAGCGTCACGCTACAGCCCGGCCCGCACTGTTTCAACGAAACGGCCCACGCCCCGCCGGGAAACTTCCGCGCCCCCCGCGCCCCGAGGCCCTCTGGGCGATGATTCCGCGGCGTTTCCGGACGCCGGCGGCACGGATCCACGCCGCGGCTGTCCGATTCCGAAGCGGATGACCGGACGGTGCGCGGACGGGGCACGGAATCGGAGTCGGGATGGCCGGTGTCCGGGCCGGCGACTGGCTAGGCTGTGCCCATGGAGACAGTCGTCTGGTCCCGGCCGGAGAATGAGCGTGCCGGCACGCCCCTGCTGGTCATGATGCACGGCTACGGCACGGACGAATCCCGGATGGCCAATCTGTTCGGTTCCCTCCCGCCGGACTTCAGCTGCGCCGCACTGCGCGGGCCGAAGGTGATCGGGGACCGCTACGGGTGGTTCCTTCTGGACTACTTCCTGACCCACGACTTTGCCGACGTCATCTCCAGCACCACCAGCGTGCTGGCGTGGATCGACTCCGTCAAGGCCCGGCACAGCAGTGTCAGCCTGCTGGGGTATTCGCAGGGCATGGCCATGGCCAGCACCCTGCTGCGGCTCCGGCCGGAGCAGTTCCGCGCCGTCGTCGGTCTTTCCGGCTTCGTCCTGGACAGTGAGCTTCTGGCCATGAGCGAATCCTTCGGGTCCCGGCCGCCGTTCTTCTGGGGCCGGGACAAGGACGACGTCGTGATCAACGATGCCGCCACGGAGCACACTGAAGAATGGCTGCACCACAACACCCAGCTCACGGCGCGGACCTACCCGGGAATGGGCCATGCGATCTCAAAAGCCGAGTTGGTGGACGTCAGCGTATTCCTTCGGCATTACGTGCTGCGCTGAAACCGGCGGCCCTTCGGCCAAGCCGGACGGAGTTTCTCTATTAATCCACTTGCATACCAATTTTGTAAGCGTTTACACTCGACTTCGGCCATGTTCACCGGCCTACTACTTCCGGGGGAAGAAAGGGCTGGGCCCGTGATGCAGGCCAGGACCACGCGCGTGACCATCCAGGATGTCGCGGCGCTCGCCGGACTCTCCATTTGCACCGTCTCCCGGGCGCTCCGGAACCTGCCCAATGTCTCCGAACAGGCCCAGGCCAGGGTCGGGGATGCGGCGGCCAAGCTCGGCTACAAGGCATCCTCGGCGGCGTCGCGCCTGGCCGGCGGAAAAACCGGCTCCGTTGCCATCATCGCCCCCACCGCGACCGCCTGGTTTTTTGCCCAGGCTGTGGAAGCTGCCGAGGAAGTGTTTGCGGACAGCGGCTTCGACACGGTGCTCATCAGCCTCCGGAACCAGCCCAGCGTGCAACGGAAGCTCTTCGACGACGTCGCCGGGCTCGCTCAGCGCGTTGACGGTGTCCTGCTCCTGAACATCGCCCTCAGCGAAGCCGAAATGGCCGCCCTGGCCGGCTCCGGTCTTGCCGTGGCGAGCGTGGGCATGGACGACGTGCCGTGGGACAACGTAGGCATCGACAACGAGGAAGCGGCCCGCGCCGCCACCAACCACCTTCTGGGGCTGGGCCACTGGGACCTCGCCATCCTGTCCGGGAGCGAGGCCGGCCAGCCCTCCGACATCACGGCCGGCGAGCGGCTGCGGGGCTTTGAAGGCGCTCTCGTCGAGCACGATCTGACGGTTGATCCGGACCTGGTGATCGACGCCGGCTTCAGCATCGAAGGCGGCCGCCGGGCCATGACCGAGCTGGTCGAAAACCGCAGGATGCCGTCCGCAATCTTCGCCGGCTGCGACGAAACAGCCTTCGGCGCACTCATGGCCCTGAGGGATCTCGGTTTGTCAGCGCCGAAGAACGTGTCCATCATAGGAATAGACGATCATCAGATGAGCTGGTTCCTGGGACTGACCACAATCGCCCAGCCGGTGGCCGATCAGGGGGCATTCGCCGCCAACCTGCTGATCGAAAGACTCCATAGCTCGGGGCTACCGAATCCCCCGTCAAGCCACATGCTGGATACCAAGCTGGTGGAGCGTAAGAGCACCCGACGCCGTCGTTGAACCGGCCGTCGTTGAAACGGACTGTCGCTGAAGCCGATGCTCCTTGAACCGAACGCTCGCCGAGCCCGGCACATGCCCGGCAGCACGCCAGCGCCAGCAGACCCCGCACCGCCCCGGCCCGGCCGCCCGCCGTCGCCCAGAACCTCCGCTGCAGAAGACCACCGACCTGATTGCCCACCGTCTGAAAGGACTTTGATCCATGACTGAGCTTTCCAATAGCACCGCTTCCCGTCCGGGCTGGGCGGGCGCTTCAGCCATCCTTTTCGACCTCGACGGCGTCCTGACGCCCACGGCGATCGTGCACGAGCGCGCGTGGCAGGATCTCTTCGACGGCTTCCTGCGCTCGGTCCCCGAGGCGGCGCCCTACCGCGAAAGCGACTACTTCGACCACATCGACGGCAAGCCCCGGTTCGACGGCGTCCGGGACTTCCTGGCCTCACGCAACATCGTCCTGCCGGAAGGACCGCTGGACGACGATCCCGCCCACGACACCGTCCACGGACTGGGCAACCGCAAGAACAAGGTCTTCAACGACATCGTGGAGGCCGGCGGCGTGAAGCCGTACGAGGGATCCGTGAGGTTCATCGAGGCCGCTCTGGCCCGGGGACTGAAGCTCGCCGTCGTCTCCTCCTCCCGCAATGCCCCGGCAGTGCTCAAGGCCGCAGAACTGTCCGATTACTTCCCGGTCGTGGTCGACGGCGTCGTCGCGGTCGCGGAAGGGCTGCCCGGCAAACCGAGCCCGGCCACCTACGAATACGCCGCGCGGCTGCTGGGCCTGCCCAGCGAAGAATGCGTCGTCGTCGAGGATGCCGTCTCCGGTGTCCAGGCCGGCAGCGCCGGGAGCTTCCACTCGGTGATCGGCGTGGACCGGGGCGCGGGCCGGCAGACCCTGCTCGCCGCCGGCGCCACCCTCGTGGTCAACGACCTCGCCGAACTGCTCTAACCCACCGAACCCGCTCCGCACCTCCGCGCCCCCGCACCGCCCCACCACATCAACCGCCGCACAACGCCTGCCCGAAGGAACCCCTCCACCATGGCTCTCATCACCTCGGACCGCGCCCGGTTCCCCAATGACCCGTGGCAGCTCGTGGAGACTGTCCACCTGCCCGGGAATGCCGGCACGCTGGAAACCCTCTTCAGCCTCGGCAACGGACACCTGGGCATCCGCGGCGCCCACTGGGCGGCCGCCGACGCCGAACTTCCGGGCAGCTTCATCAACGGCTTCCACGAGACCTGGGACATCAAGCACGCCGAGAACGCGTACGGCTTCGCCCGCACCGGCCAGCGGATCCTCTACGTCCCGGACGCCAACAACTTCACGGTCATCATCGACGGCGAGACGCTCAGCCTCGATGAATCCACCGTGCTGGATTACCGGCGCTCGGTCGACTTCGCGACCGGCGTCTATGAATGCCGGATCACCTGGCAGTGCCGCTCCGGTGCCACGGTGACTACCACCGAGCGCCGTGCCGTCGGTTACGAGTCCCGCGGCGCCCTCGGCATTTCCCTGGAACTCGCCGCGGACCGGGACATCTCCGCCGACGTCACGTCTTCGGTGATCAACCGCCAGGACCAGCCGGTGGAGGACCACTCCGCCCATGACCCGCGCCGCGCCGGCCGCCACGCCGGCCGCGTGCTCCTTCCGGTGCGCCTCGACGGCGGCGACGGCTCCCTGCGCCTGTCCTGGGAGGCTGCCGAATCCAGGCAGCGGCTCGGCATGGCCGTGGACCACTGGACCTCGGCCGGGGTCCAGCCCTTCGACACCCAGGTGGACCAGGACGACAGCAGCGTCCGCTACGTGCTCGCCGTCGGCCCGGACGTGCCGTTCCTGCTGGAAAAGAGCGTCAGCTACGCGGTGGGACAGGCCGTCGAGGACCTGGCCGACACCGCGGAGGCCGGCCTCATGCCGGTCAGCGAGATCTTCGCCGAAAGCGAGGCCCACTACCGCGGGTACTGGACCACGAGCGACATCGTCCTGCGCGGTCAGACCGAGCTGCAGCAGGCCGTCCGCTGGAACCTCTTCCAGCTCGCCCAGGCCACTGCCTGCGCCGACGTCGCCGGCATCCCGGCCAAGGGCGTCTCGGGCTCCGGCTACGAGGGCCACTATTTCTGGGACCAGGAGGTGTACCTCCTGCCGTACCTGACGTACACCAACCCGGGCAACGCCCGCCAGGTCCTGGAATTCCGCCACGCGCTGCTGCCCGAAGCCAAGATCCGTGCGAAGGAGCTCAGCGTGGACGGCGCCCTCTTCCCCTGGCGCACCATCAACGGCCTGGAGGCCAGCGCCTACTATGCGGCCGGCACCGCGCAGTTCCACATCGCCGCCGCGATCGCCTTCGCCACCAACCGCTACATCTGGGCCAGCGGGGACCAGGAGTTCGAGCAGACCCTGGGCTCCGAGCTGCTGATCGAAACCGCACGCATGTGGGTGTCGCTGGGCTTCTTCGGCAAGGACGGGCTCTTCCACATCCACGGCGTGACCGGCCCGGACGAATACACCGCCGTCGTCAACGACAACCTGTACACCAACGTCATGGCGCGCTTCAACCTGCGCGCGGCGGCCGCACTGGACCACCCCGAGATCGACGACGCCGAACGCCAGCTCTGGGAGCAGGCCGCGAACCGGATGCAGCTGCCCTATGACGAGGACCTCCAGGTCCACTCGCAGGACAACGACTTCATGACCCTCGAGCCGTGGGACTGGACCACGCCCCGGTCCAAGTACCCGCTCCTGCTCCACTTCCACCCGCTCGTGATCTACCGGCACCAGGTCCTGAAGCAGGCCGACACCGTGCTGGCCATGTTCCTGCAGTGGCAGGACTTCACGGCCGAGGAAAAGCGCCGCGCCTTCGACTTCTACGATCCCATCACCACGGGAGACTCCACCCTCTCCGCGTGTGTCCAGGGCATCATGGCGGCCGAGGTCGGCTACGGCAAGGCCGCGCTGGACCACTTCACCCACGCGCTGTTCATCGACCTGGACGACACCCACGGCAACACGATCGACGGCGTGCACATCGCCTCCACGGGAGGGGTGTGGAGCTCGCTCGTCAGCGGCTTCGCCGGCCTGCGCGACCAGGGCGCCGTGCCGTACTTCGACCCGCGGCTGCCGGCCGAATGGGACGGACTCGAGTTCCACCTCAAGATCCAGGGCCGGCTCCTGCATGTCGAACTGGACCCGGCGTCCATCAGCCTCCGCATCCAGGACGGCGCCCCGCTGGAGGTCGACGTGCGCGGCGAACTCGTCACGGTCGGTGCCGGGTCCGTCCGGGTGCCGCTGGCGCCCGTGGCCGCTCCCGAGCCCACGGTCTTCCCCAGCGGACTTCCGACGGCGTCGATCCCGGTCGTGCGCGCCCGCCTCTGAGACGCAGGAGCAGGCAGGCTGCGCACCCCGCCACGGGCCCTGCCCGGTGGCGGGGTGTTCGGTTCTTGCTCCGGGGCGGGTTAGTCTGGGCAGGCTTGTCGACGAATGATGGGCATTCGTGTTTGGCCGACGGACGTGCCTGCTGCGTCCTCTGAAGGAGGCGCGTGTGGCATCCTTGACGGAAATTTTGGCGCTGGAGGGACTGCTGACTCCCGAGCACGTGGCTCGGCTCGGAAGGTACCGCTCCAACGACGCGGCGGCCATCCGCACCCTGCTCAGCGACGGCGACGTGACGAGTGCACAGGTTGCCAGGGCGCGTGCAGTGCAGGCCAACCTGCCTTTTGTCGAGTTGCTCGTCGTCCCGATCGACAGGGCCGCGGTGTCACGGGTGTCGCCGTCGTTGTGCCGAAGGCATGAGGTGCTGCCGCTTTCCATTGCCGATGGCCGCGTGACCCTGGCGATGTGGGACCCGGGAAATGTCATTGCGATCGACGACGTGCGCGCCGCCACCCAGCTGCCGGTGGACGTTGTTGTCGCCGACCGCCCCGACCTGCTGTCCGCCCTCGACCGGTCACTGCGCGCGGACGATGAGCTGAACCATCTCACCAACACCCTTGAAGAAGAAAGTGCCGGCGCAGAGGACGACGGCCGGACGATCGGCTCCTTCGAGGACGACGTGCCGATTGTCCGGTTCGTCAACCTGCTGGTGAGCCAGGCGATCCAGGACCTCGCCTCCGATATCCACATCGAGCCGACCGCCGGCGAGGTGCGCGTCCGGTACCGGATCGACGGCGTGCTGCACGAGATGCAGAGCGCACCCAAGAGCATCCAGAACGGCGTGATTTCCCGGCTGAAGATCATGAGCGACATCGACATCGCGGAGCGGCGCAAACCGCAGGACGGCCGGATGTCCGTCAGGCATGGCAGCCGCATCGTGGACCTGCGCGTCGCAACGCTGCCCACGGTCTGGGGCGAGAAGATCGTCATGCGAATCCTGGACAACAGTGCCTCGACCGTCTCGCTGCGTGACCTGAACCTGCTGGAGCGCAACTACGAGGCGTACAAAACGTCCTACACGAAGCCGTACGGCATGATCCTGGTAACCGGGCCGACGGGTTCCGGGAAGTCCACCACCCTCTACACGACGCTCAAGACGGTGGCGCGGCCGGAGATCAACGTCATTACTGTGGAAGACCCGGTGGAGTACCGGATGGACGGCATCAACCAGGTCCAGGTCAATCCGAAGGCAGGGCTGACGTTTGCCAGCGCCTTGCGGTCCATCCTGCGCAGCGACCCGGATGTGGTGCTCATTGGCGAGATCCGCGATCACGAGACCGCGCAGATCGCCGTGGAGGCGTCATTGACCGGGCACCTTGTCCTCTCCACGCTCCACACCAACGACGCGCCGAGTGCCATCACCCGACTGACCGAGATGGGGATCGAACCGTTCCTGGTGGGAACGGCCGTGGACTGCGTGGTCGCCCAGCGCCTGGCGCGCAGGCTCTGCGACCGGTGCAAGCAGCCGGTGGACCATGATCCCGAGAAGCTCGCCGCGCTGCGTTTCGGTTTCGACCCCGACAGGCCGCCGCCGGTGCTGTACCGGCCGGTCGGCTGCACGGGCTGCTCACAGACGGGCTACCGTGGGCGCATGGCGGTGCACGAGGTCATGACGGTCACGGAGGAGATCGAGCGCCTGGCCGTCGCCCGGTCCTCAAGCGCCGAAATCGCCCGTACGGCGCGTGAGCAGGGGATGCTGACCCTGCGCGAAGATGGCTGGGAGAAGGTCCGGATGGGCCTGACATCAATCGAAGAGATCTTGAGGGTAGTGGCCTAGTGGTTCGTCGAATGCCGGAAGGGCAGTGAATGGTGGAGCGACCCGTCTATGAGGTTCCGATGGTGCAGCCCGGCGATTCCGCGGCCGGCTGGGCGCCTGAGCGACTCGTGCCCGGGGGCCGGCGCGCGGCCCGCCTTGAGCCGGAGCCCGCGGTAATGCCGGACTTCGCGGCGGATCCTGAGGGCGAGCCGGGGCCTGTTGCAGGGCGGCTATGGGACGTCACGGATCCGGCGTCCGCCGACCCTATCGACGTCGGCCGTCCGGCCGCCGTCGAGGCACTGCTTGACGCCGCCAATGCACCGCATGGCCAGACGCGCATTCCGGCGGCCGCGGGCCAAGCCCTGGCTGGTGAGGCCGCGGGCGGCACCATCGACCCCGACCTGCTGGCCGCCCTGCAAGCAGTGCTGAACCAGGGGGCGTCGGACCTTCATTTGACCGCCAACGCCCCGCCGATGATCCGCGTCGACGGCGGGCTCCGGCCGGCCGGCCGCACGGAGCCGTGGCAGCGGGACAAGGTGCTCTCCGCCCTTGGCAGCCTCCTGACCGACGAGCAGCGGACCATCTTCGATACGGAGCTGGAGCTGGACTTCGCCTACACGCTCCCTGACACCGCACGGTTCCGGGTGAACTACTATCAGCAGCGCGGTTCGCTCGGCGCAGCGTTCCGCTTGATCCCCTGGGAGATCAAGCAGTTCGGGGAACTCGGGATCCCGGAGCGGATCGGAGAGTTCGCCAAGTTGCCGCGCGGCCTGGTGCTCGTGACCGGGCCCACCGGCTCCGGCAAATCGACGACATTGGCGGCGATGATCGATCTCGTCAACCGTACGCGGGCGGACCACATCGTGACGGTGGAGGACCCGATCGAGTTCCTGCATTCGCATCAAATGTCGCTCGTCAATCAGCGCGAGGTGGGCAACGACACGCACAGCTTCGCGGCAGCGCTCAAGCATGTTCTGAGGCAGGATCCGGACGTTATCCTGATCGGGGAACTGCGTGACCTGGAGACGATGTCGGTCGCCTTGACCGCGGCCGAAACCGGCCACCTGGTCTTCGCCACCCTCCACACCCAGGACGCCGCCCAGACCATCGACCGCGTGATCGACGTCTTCCCACCGCATCAGCAGGGGCAGGTACGTTCACAGCTCGCCGGAGTGCTGCAGGGCGTGGTCTGCCAGACGCTCGTGAAGCGTGCCAGCGGCCGGGGCCGCGTAGTGGCCACAGAGGTGCTGGTGGCCACCCCCGCCATCGCCAACCTGATCCGGGAGGGCAAGACCTACCAGGTGCACTCCATGATGCAGGCAGGGCGCGGCCTGGGAATGCACACAATGGACCAGCATTTGGCCGAGCTGGTTGGCTCCGGCCAGATTACCCGCGCCGCGGCCGACGAAAAGGTGCATGATCCGGAGACCTTCGATCGGCTACTGGAGCGTGGCGACTCCTCCGGCGCCATGGCCGAACGGGCCGCCGGAATCGATTTCGGCGACTCGTTCTCGTCCGAGGCCGGCTAGGTGGGCGCCGCGCAGGCCTGGGCCTACACCGGCAGGGACGGCAACGGCAAGCTCGTCAAGGGACGCCTGGATGCCTCCAGCGAGGCCGCCGTCGCCGCACGCCTGAAAACCATGGGCCTTTCCCCTGTCACCATCGCGGAAGCGCCGGCGGGAACCGGGCTGAACCGCGAGATCTCGATCTCGGGAGTCCAAAAAAGCGTCAAGGTCAAGGACCTGGCCATCATGAGCCGGCAACTGGCCACCATGGTCGGCGCCGGGCTCTCGCTGTTGCGCGCACTCAACATCGTCGCTGAGCAAACCGAGAGCAAGCCGCTCGCTAAAATCCTCACCGACGTGCGCGACGACGTCGAGACGGGGATTTCGCTGTCGGACTCCATGCAGAAGCACCCCGCCGACTTTCCCCCCATCATGATCAATATGGTGCGCGCGGGGGAGATCGGCGGATTCCTGGACGGTGCGCTGGAGTCCATTGCCGACAGTTTCGAGGCGGACGTAAAACTCCGGGGCACCATCAAGTCGGCGTTGAGCTACCCCATGATCGTCCTGATCATGACGGTGTTCTCGGTGGCGGCCATGCTGATCTTCATCGTTCCGGTGTTCAAGACGATGTTTTCCAACCTTGGCGGTACCCTGCCGCTACCCACCCAGATGCTCGTGGTGCTCTCGGAACAGATGGTGTGGCTGGCGCCCGCCATCGTCGTTGCCGGCCTGGGCTTTTCGCTGTGGTGGAGGAAGAACAAGAACTCGCTGGAAGTGCGCAGGGTGGTGGATCCGCTCAAGCTCAAGCTTCCGGTGTTCGGGCCGCTGATGACCAAGCTCGCCGTCGCCCGGTTCAGCCGCAACTTCTCCGCCATGATCAGTTCCGGCGTGCCGATCCTGCAGGCCCTGCGGATCGTGGGGGAGTCGAGCGGCAACTGGGTCATGGAGTCGGCGCTGAACGAGGTGGCGGAATCTGTGCGTCAGGGCGAATCCATTGCCGGTCCGCTGGCGAAATCTCCTGCCTTTCCCGCCATGGTGACGCAAATGATCGCGGTCGGCGAAGACGCCGGCGCCCTGGAGCAGATGCTCGTCAAGATTGCCGATTTCTATGACGCAGAGGTCCAGGCGACAACGGAGCAGCTCACGGCCCTGATTGAGCCCCTCATGGTCGCGTTCCTGGGAATCGTGGTGGGCGGCATGATTGTGGCCCTGTATCTGCCAATCTTCAATATCTTCACGCTGATAAAGTGATCGAGGCCGCCTGGGACAAGCAGGATTAGCGCACTATTGGCGCAGAAAAACAGCTCTCCCACACCATTTGTGGGGTGCACAGTAGTTGTTCCCAAGGATTTCCAACTAATCACGCTGACGCGTAAATTCCTCCGATACAGTTCATTTCGGCTCGCAATTGTGCGCCCTTCTTTTTAGTAATTAGGGGAATTTCATGGTCTCACGTGCTTTCCAGGCGCTCGCCGCCCGACGCAGCGCCCTCGCCGAGAAGGAAAAGGGATTTACCCTGATCGAACTCCTCGTCGTGGTCATCATCATCGGCATTCTTGCCGCCATCGCCATTCCGGTTTATTTGAACATCCAGGGCGGCGCCAAGGACAGCGCGGTCCAGTCGGACCTGACGAACGCCAAGACGGCCGTCGTTACCGCGCAGACGACTAGCCCCGGCGGGAAGCTGGCTGCCGATCAAGCGGCTTTCGACACTGCGTCCCCGGCGCCGGCCGTCGGCAACTACACGTCAGGCTTTGCGAAACTGACCTACACCACCGACGGCGCGAACGCCTTCTGCATCACCGCTAAGAGTGCAAGTGGCCAGGACTTCGCAATTGATGCAACCCAGTCGGTGAAGAAGGGGACGTGCATCGCCAACGTAGCTGGCTAAAGCCTGCCGCCTAAGCAGCGACCGCTGCAACGAACGCTGGTGGGATGCCCGTGGGGCCGCATCCCGCCAGTGTTCGTTTCGCATTACTGCTCCCTGGAGCAAGTCCTAAACAACCACAAGAGTGCTGCCTGGTACCCCCGCTGAAAGAGGTGCACCGTGAGGTCTTTCCCCGCGCGCCTGCGCTTAGTACTGGGGCTGGACACTCCGCCGGAGGACGGTTTCTCCCTCGTTGAGGTCCTCATCGCCATGATGGTGTTCGCCGTCCTCTCAGTGGGTATCGCCTACTCGTTGCTCTCCGTGCTCGCCATGACCAAGGAGGGCCGCGCCCGGGAGATGGCCACCAACCTTGCCGGCCAGGAGATCGACCTGGACCGCTCGGCGAAGGACGTCTTCACGCTCGGCGATTCCACCCGGACGATCGCTAATGCCGTCGGCAGCTTCGTCGTGCAGCGCACCACCCAGTGGGTCAGCGGCGCCGGCGAAGGCAACGGCTGCGGTTCCGGAACCGGCGTGCTCCAATACAAGCGCATCAACGTTTCCGTCACCTGGGACGGCATGCGCGCCGGGGCATCGCCTGTCCGCACGGACACGCAGCTGGCGCCCAAAAACGTGATCAACGACCCCGCCCTCGGCACGATCATCGTCTCCACCTTGGCCGCGGGCGGCGCCGGGAGCGCCGGGGTCTCGGTCTCCGCAGCGCCCACCCCGGGAGTGGCCGGCAACACCGCCGTCGCGGTCACGGGGGCGGCCACGAATGCCCAGGGCTGCAGCTACCTCCTGAAGGTGGTGCCCGGCACCTACGATGTCACAGTCTCCCGCGCCGGCTACATCGACAACGGTCAGGTTCCCACCAGCACGAAAGCCACCAGGATCGCCGTCACCGCTGGGACGTCCGCGTCCGCGGGGTTCGTCTTCGACCTCGCCGGCTCGTTCTCCGTGAACTATGCGTCCAACGCCGCCGTCGGAACAGCGCAGTTCCCGAGCAACCTGGACACAACCTTCCTCAGCACGGCGGGTGTCTACGTCTCCCAGGGTGCCGCCGCCGCTGCCAGCCGCACCCTGCAGCTCTTTCCCTTCCCGGGCGGCTACGCCGTCATGGCCGGTAAATATGTGGCCCCCAGCCAGAGCTCACCCGGATGCATTTCAGTCGATCCGGAGGCCTGGCCCGCGGATCCCACCCTCAAAGCGGCCGTCCGGACGCCATCGACCACGACGACGGCGGCCGCCTTGCCGATGGGGTTGCTCACCGTCTCCGGGGCCGCCGGCAAGTTCGTCACGGCGGTATCGGCTGCCGGGACGGGCGCCGGCGATCCGGGCTGTTCGGTGCCGATGACGTACGCCTTCGATGCCCTTGCAGCGGCCGGGAAGATTGCGTTGCCCTATGGCTCATGGACCCTGTACACCGGGTCATCCAAGGGTGCGCAGACGACGGTCCTTGCTGCCAGCTCCCTGGCCGTGGCCGCCCCCAGCGCCGTCTCCTCCAGTGGCGTGGCGACGCTCGACCCGCGCACGGTGGTGGCGCCATGACCGCGCTGACCGCAGCATGCCGGGCGCGGTGGCGGCGGTTCGCCTCCGACCCGGAGCGCGGCATGAGCCTCACCGAACTTCTGGTGGCCAGCATCGTGCTCATGATCGTCCTCACGGTCGCCGCCAACCTTTTCATCAACTCCACGAAAGCCATGGCTCTGGCCTCAGCAGTCAACGCCAATACCGCCAACGCCGCCAATGGCATGGATGAGGCCGCACGCGTTATTCGGTCCGGCACGTCCAACCCCGTGCAGGCACAACTCCTGGACAATCCCGCGTTCGTCGAGGCCAAGCCGGAATCGGTCATTTTGTACTCTTTCGTGGGCGGCGACCGCACTGATCCGCATCCGGTGATGATCCGGCTCTCCCTGAATGCGCAGCGCCAACTGGTCGAAGAGCGCTGGGCGGCCACGGTCCTGGCGGGCGGCTATTCGGGGTTTCCGTCGCCCTACGTCGGGGCACCTGGCTATGTCGCCCCGCAGGTGACCCGCATCCTGACCACCACGGTCTCGCCGCACACGGGGACGGCGCCATATCTTTTCACCTATTACAGCGACGTGCCGGGAACGGTTCCCCTGGCCCCGGCCGGAACTGATGTCCCTGCGGCGAGCCTCGCCGCGATCGTCACCGTGAGGGTCAGCCTTACCGTGCAAAAAAGTCTGACCGACAGGACGTCTCCCGTCACGCTCGAAAACCTCGTCGGCATCCCGAACCTCAACGCGTCGGCGACGATTTCATGATCGGAAGCAGAGTGGCCAGGCGGCTGTCCGCGGAAACACCCGGCCCGCGGCGCGAAGAGGGCGTGGCCCTGATCGTGGTGATCGGCATCGCCGCGGTCCTGACCGTGCTCGTTACGACTGCCCTCAGCGTCTCGCTCGGCAGCTTGGTCAGGGCCAGGACGGACCAGGACTGGAACGCGGCCATAGCCGCCGCCTACGCCGGGGTCGACGAGTATAAGAGCAAGCTCGCCAATGACAACACGTACATGCAATACGGCAATCCGGACTCCCCATTCAGTGCCACGAGCAAGGCGGCCGGTGCGTTGGCGCTGCCGACGGGCTCCGCAACCAACCCGGCGTTCGGCATCGGCGCAGCTGGCTCCTGGGCTACGGTTCCCGGCAGCGGCGGGACCGCCTCCTACCGCTACGAGGTGGACAATTCCAACTACTCGGCCACCGGGGTGCTCCGGATCCAATCAACCGGGCGCGTGGGTAAGCAGACCCGGAGCATCGTGGTCAATCTGAAGCAGGCCGGGTTCATCGACTTTCTCTACTTCACCAACTATGAGGTCCAGGACCCCGATCTGACCGGCATGAACGGGACGAACGGACAACCAAATTGTGCCCAGTACAAGTGGCAGGGACGCTCCAGCTCATGCGCCCAGATCCAGTTCGGATCCGGTGACGTGATCAACGGACCGCTGCATTCCAATGACACCCTCTACATCTGCGGCGCCACGTTCAATGGCCCCGTGACGACTTCCAATACCGCGAACCCGCCGCGGTATGACAAGCCGTCGTCGGGTTGTTCGCCCACCTTTTCGGTTCCCGGCAGCCCTGCCTACGCTGCCGCCGTCGCCATGCCGCCGTCGAACGCCAAAATGAAAGACGAGACACGCACCGACATCCCGGCCTTGGTGCCGCGACCCGGTTGCCTATACACCGGGCCGACGAGCATTGTCTTCAATGCGGACGGAACCATGACGGTGCGATCGCCCTGGACGAAGGCCACCCGCGTCGTCGGAAGTCCCGCGACGGGCGTCGGTACGCCGCCGTCCGGGTCGTCCTCCTGCGGTACGCCGGGTGACCCGACGAAGAACGCCGCCGGCAACTCCGGGACCCTGGCCGGCACGACGGGCCAGACGTTTCCCGTGCCGACCAAGAACCTGGTCTATGTGCAGAATGTGCCCTCCAGCGGTGCCGGCGACCCCAACTTTTGGGCGGCGTCGAGCACCCCGCCGGGCCTGAGCTGCACAGGCCTCACGGGCAGCAGCGGTGCCGGCAACGGAATCGGGTACCCCACCACCAACGAGTACGCTCCCACCGCGACGTCCGGAACCCAGGCCTACGGCTGCCGCAACGGCGACGCCTTCGTCGAGGGCCAACTGCACAGCGCCCTCACCATCAGCGCCGCAAACTACCTGTACGTGACGCGAAACATCACCTATGTGGACCCGAAGGCGGACATCCTGGGGCTGGTGGCGGAAAACGCGATCTGGGTGTGGAACCCCATGCAGCGCACGTGCACGAGCAACTGCTCGGGCAGCACCCCGACCTACAAGTACACCCCGCTCCTGACCGACAGCGCGAAGGACAACGGAAGGACGATCAATGCTGCCCTCCTGTCGGTCAACCACACATTCCAGGTGCAGAACTACGACAAGGGCAACCTGCGCGGCACCCTCACGGTCAGCGGCGCGATCGCGCAGAATTTCCGCGGCCCCGTCGGTACCAGCGGGTCCACCGGCTATGCGAAGGGCTACCTTTATGACCAGCGGTTTCGGAACATTGCACCGCCGAAGTTCATGGTTCCGGTTTCCACCACGTACGGCGTGAGCGTCCAGGTTGAGGTGGGCAAAGCCTTCAACGCGGACGGGAGCGCCGGATGAGCCTGACCAGCCCAGGCCTTTGGCTTACCTTCCTCGCCGCGTACGCAGGCATCTTCGGACTGCTCATCGGCTCCTTCCTGAACGTTGTCGTCTACCGTGTACCGAACGGTCTCTCCATCGTGTCCCCGCCGAGCGCCTGCCCCGGCTGCGGCCACGTCATTAAGGCCTACGACAACATCCCTGTCCTGTCCTGGCTCATCCTGCGCGGAAGATGCCGCAGCTGCGCGAAGCCGATCTCCAAGCGGTACCCGCTCGTGGAGGCGGGGACCGGAATCGCCTTCGCCGGGGTCGCCCTGTGGGCGTGGACAGGCGGCGTGACGGCGGGCCGTCCCACTGAGGGAGCGCCGGGGATCCTCGTGCTCGTCGGGTTCCTGTACCTGGCGGCGGTCACCGTGGCGCTCGGACTGATAGACCTCGACACCCGACGCCTGCCCGATGCCATCGTCCTGCCCAGCTACCTCGTGGGCGCCGCTCTCTTCACGTTGGCCGCAATCCTTTCCGGCGATTATTCCGCGCTGCTGCGCGCCGGCGCCGGCATGGCCGTGCTCTGGACCGCCTATCTGCTCATGGCGCTCGCTTACCCCGGAGGGATGGGATTCGGCGACGTCAAACTGGCCGGACTGTTGGGACTTTTCCTGGGCTGGGTGGGCTGGGGCCCGCTTCTGGTTGGAGCCTTCGCCGCATTCCTGCTGGGCGGCCTGTTCTCGGTGGGGCTGCTTGTAGCCCGGAAGGCGAACCGGAAGAGCGGCATCCCCTTCGGCCCCTGGATGCTTGCCGGAGCCTGGACCGGCATTATTGCTGGCGGCTCATTGTGGAAAGGCTATCTTGCGCTGGTCGGACTCTAGAAACACAGCATCACCGGAGATGCGGGCATCCCCACTGACAGAGAAGGAACAGGGAACTTGGTACAACGCATAGGAGTGGACATCGGCAGCACCGCGGTGCGCGCCGTCGAAGTCCGTCATCCGGACAAGACCAGGCCCACCGTGCTCCGGTACTTCGAGGTTCCGCTGACGGACGGCGCGGTCAGCCGCGGCGTGGTGATTGACCCGGACGCCGTGGCTGCAGCCCTCAAGCAGCTGTGGTCCAAGGGCGGTTTCAAGTCCAAAAGCGTGGTGCTTGGCATCGGAAACCACCATGTGCTCGTGCGTGACCTCACCGTCCCCGGAGCCACCCTGGCCGCGATCCGGGAATCGCTGCCGTTCCAGGTCCAGGACATGCTTCCCATGGCGGTTGCCGATGCCCAGCTGGATTTCTACCCGACATCGGACGTCCCGGGAGGTGACGGGGCCGCCGTCGCCGGGCTGCTGGTCGCCGCGGGGAAGGAAGCCGTGCTGGGCAATATTGAGGCCGCGGGCCGCGCCGGGCTCCGGACGGTCGACGTGGACCTCATCCCGTTCGCCGCCAGCCGCGTGTTGCTTCCCCGGGAGGACTGCGACGGGCTGGTGGCAGTCATCGATGTGGGCGCGAGTACCACCAGCGTGCTCATCGCGAAGGACGGCGTTCCGCAGTTTGTGCGTCTCATCCCGGCCGGTGGACGAGACCTCACGAGTGCGCTCGCGACCCGCCTTGGGATGATTCCCGCCGACGCGGAACTGCTCAAACGGCAGCTCGGACTTGGCTCGCGCAAGGGGGTGTCGGAAGAACATCACGAGGCCCTCGGAATCATTTACGAGACGACCAGTGAACTCTTGATTAGCCTTCGCAATACGGTCCAGTACTACCTAAACAGCCGGCCGGATGAGACCGTGCGGCAGCTGGTGTTGAGCGGCGGCGGAGCCGAATTGCCCGGCTTCGCGGAGAGCCTCTCCGAAGTGACCCGCCTGGAAGTGGTCACGGGGGACCCGTTCCGCCGTGTCGACCTGTCGCGACGGCTCCAGCCGGGGGAGCACGGACAGGGCCACTCGTCCCTGACCGTGGCACTCGGCCTCGCGATCGGCGACGGCGGCGCTCCAGCCGGCACCGGCAGCATCGCCGTTGCCGCCGGAACCGTTGCCGCCGGAACCGCCGCCGCCGGAACCGCCTCAGCCGCAGGCGACGCCGGCGCGGGGACCGACGTGCCCGTTGCCGCCGCCGGTGCGGGCCCGGTCCGGAAGCGGTGGAGTCTTGCCGATGCCGCCAAAAAGCCGGTCCGCCTGCCATCGCTGCGTCCCAAGCGGCCCGCGCGCGGTGGCGGCATCGTCGTCGGCGGAAACCGCCAGATCGATCTGCTGCCGACGGAGACGCGCCAGCTCGTCGCCGCCAGGAAGTTGCGGGACCGCTTGGGACTGGCCGTCGTGGCCGTGCTGCTGCTCACGATGCTCGGCTGGGGAGGCGCCGGCGTGGCCGCGCTACTGGCGCAGGGCGAACTGACCGCGGAACAGGCACAGACGGGCCTGGTCCTGGCCGAGCAACGGAAATATGGTCAAGTACGGCAGGTCCAGGATGAGGTGGCCCTGATCCAGGCCGCCCGTGGGATCGGCATGAACTCCGAAATCGATTGGAAGGCCTACCTTGATGACGTGCAGAAGACGTTGCCCGGGGGAATGACCATCGATACGGTGCAGATCGACTCTTCGTCGCCGCAAGCGGCATTCGTCCAATCCACCGCACCCTTGCAAGGAAGCCGGGTAGCGACGCTGAGCTTTAGCGCAAAGAGTCCCACGCTCCCGGTGGTCCCGCCCTGGCTGGACCGGCTGCAGGCCCTGCGGGGCTTTGCCGATGCGCTGCCCGGTTCCGTCGTCAAAAACCCGGACGGCGGCTACATGATCAACATCACGATGCACATCAACGAGGCCGCATTCTCGAAGCGTTTCCCGGCGGGGGCAAAGTGATGGATAAGAACAGGATATTTCTCATCGGCGCGGTGCTCGCGATGGCCGTTATCGTGCTGTTCGGGTTTCTCGTCGGCGTCCAGCCCCAGCTCGCGGCCGCAACCGCGGCCCACGAGAACGCTGCGGCAGCGCGGGCTAAGAATGCCGCAAGCGCAGATGGCCTGGCTGTTTTGAAGCGGGATTACGCGACGCTGGATGTGCTAAAGCAGCAGCGTGACGCGCTGCGTCAGGCCATCCCGTCGGGCACGGACATGTCGTCCTTCATCGCAGAGATCCATTCCCTGGAGGTGGCCCACGGTGTGACCCTCACGGCATTCACAGTGACCGATGGCCAGGCCTATCTGCCGGCGAAGGCTGCGGCGCCTGCTGCGGCGCCGGCCGCTTCACCGGCCGCTTCGCCTGCAGCGGCAGCGGGCCCGGCGTCCAGCGCCGGGGTGAATTCAAAAAACTTCACTTTGATGCCGATCCAGCTCACGGTAACCGGGCAATATGGCAAGGTCCTGGATTTCGTTCATGGCTTGCAGACCGGGACGAGGCTCATGCTGGTGACCACCTTTTCGAGTTCCGCCGTGGCAGCGGGTTCTTCCCCGGATGTCAGCGCCTCGATCGGCGGTTTTGCCTATGTTCTGTCCGACCGGCAGACGGGACCAGCGCCAACCGGGTGACAGCTGCCGGCCGGCCCCCGCGGCGCCAGAGACTGGCGTGGCAGCGGGTGCGGCCGAACCGGGTGCAGATCAGGGCGGATGGCCGGCGTCGATCCGCCCTGACCTGCCCGCACCCGATCGAGGCGCAGGCTCGGCGTGGCCTAGTGTTAAGACTGGACGAAGTTCAGCACACTTATGGTTCACGGAGAGGCGACGATGGCCAAGCGCAGCAACCCTGCAATGAAGATTGCCCAGAAGACCGCACACAATGCCATGTTCGACGCCGACGGCAAGCCCAAGCCGGGCGTCCACAACATGCTCCTGCGCGCCGTCGACGTCCAGCGGCCGCTCGTGCTCGCAAACCTCCGGCGGCTGCAGCGGAAACACCCGCAGGCGACGGCGGCGCAGCTTGCGGCGAAGCTGGAGCGCGACTACTTGGTGGCCGTCACCGGCGGCGGTGCCCTCGTCGGCGGATCGGCCGTGATTCCGGGTGTCGGGACCGTGGCTGCGCTGGGTCTTTCGGCGGCCGCGACCGTCGGCTTCCTCGAGGCCACGGCATTGTTCTCCACTTCCCTGGCCGAGCTTCACGGCGTGCGGATGGTGGATCCGGACCGCGCCAGCACCCTGGTCATGGCCATCATGCTGGGCGAGGAAGGGACGGAGCTGCTGAGCTCGTTGAGCGGCCAGGCCGCGGGCCGCAGCAAGGGTCCGTCCCAGGCCTGGGGCTCGGCGTTCGCGCGCCGCGTGCCGTCGGCCGGTTTCGGCTCGGTGCGGGAGCGGATCCAGGCGATGTTCCTGCGGAACTTGTTGAAGCGCCAGGGAACCGCGCTGCTGGGCCGGGCGCTGCCCTTCGGCATTGGCGCCGTCGTCGGCGGCGTCGGGAACCGGCTGATGGGGCGCGCCGTCATCGCAAACGCCAAGGAGGCCTTCGGCCCCCTGCCGGACACCATCCCGGGGGAGTTGCTGGCTAGCCCAGGAATGAGCTCCGAACGAAACACGGCCGGAACCCCGGCCGTGGACGTTGCGCTGGAAGGCAAAATTCATGGATCTGAACGCTGACCTCGGCGAGTCCTTCGGCACCTGGACCATGGGCGATGACGCCGCCATGTTCCCGCTCGTCACGAGCGCCAGTGTGGCCTGCGGACTGCACGCCGGGGACCCTGTGACCATGCTGGACACGTGCCGTGCGGCCTACGAACTCGACGTCAAAGTTGGCGCCCACCTCGGCTACCCGGACCTGGCCGGCTTCGGCCTCCGTTCCCTGGATATGACGTTCGATGATCTCTTCGGCGCCGTGCTCTACCAGCTCGGCGCACTCGACGGCGTGGCCCACGCGGTCGGCGCGTCGGTGGACTACGTCAAGTTGCACGGGGCGTTATACGACCGCACGGTGCGCGACGCCGAGCAGGCCTCCGCTGTGATCGCCGCCATCCAGGCCTACGATCCCGGTCTTCCCGTGCTGGGCCTGCCGGGCTCCGCCCTGCTGGGCATCGCCCGGGAAGCCGGTCATCCGGTGTTCGCCGAAGCCTATGCAGACCGCGCCTACCTCCCGGACGGCACCCTCGTGCCGCGCTCGCAGGAAGGCGCGCTGCTGCACGACGAGGGGCAAATCGCCGAGCGCGCCGTGCGCCTGGCCACGACGGGCGAAGTCGAGGCCGTTGACGGCACCGTGCTGCGGCTCGAGCCGCAGTCTCTGTGCCTGCACGGCGACACCCCAGGCTCCGTCGCCACGGCCGCCGCGATCCGTGCCGCGCTCGAAGGCGCCGGGGTTGAGCTGGAGAGTTTCGCCTGAGTTTGCCGTGAGGAAGGCCGGCGGGATTCCACCGCCGCCCGGCGCCGGTCCAGTCCTCTTCGCCGTCCGGGGGAGGGCCAGGCGCGGCACGCCGCCGCCCAGCGGGGCCGTCAGCCCCGCCTAGGTGTATTACCCACGGAGGTTGGTGACGCGGCTAGCGGGTGTTTGACCCTTGAGTGAGGTGTGGCCTCGGTTGTGATTGTAGTGGTGCAGCCAGGGCTCGAAGGCGGCAACGCGTTCGGTCTCTGAGGTGTAGGGCCTGGCGG
>NZ_JBFTIK010000010.1:0-134037 GCF_056394725.1 Arthrobacter sp. 10N418 | reverse complement strand
GTACCGGCACCGGTACCGGTCCGGGTGCGGGGATGGTCGGGGGCGGGTGCGGGGGTGTGCCGTTGCCTCGGGCGCAGGTCCTGGTCACCGTCCCGGTCCTGTCCCTGCTGGGCGCCACCGGGGAACCGGCCGTCCTGGACGGGCACGGGCCGATCCCGCCGTCGATGGCCCGCCGCCTGATYGCCGGCGGCGCCGATTCCTTCTACCGGGTCCTGACSGATCCCCGGGAYGGGGCGCCGCTGGAAATCGGCCGGACCAGYTACCGGCTTACGAAGGCCCAGCGCCACTGGCTGCGGCTGCGCGATGGCAGGTGTTCGTTCCCGGGCTGCAGCAACCATTCCCTGGATAACGAAGCAGACCACCTCCTGGCCTGGGCCGACGGAGGCACCACGGGTATTTCGAACCTGGGCCAGCCGTGCCGCAAACACCACCGCCTCAAACACGGCTCCGCGTGGACACCCACCGGGGCGGGCAAGGACAACCCGCCCGGGTGGATTTCACCAACGGGCCGGTACTACGCGAGCGAACACCAGGACTGGGAACCACCCCACTGGCCGGACCACATCCCGGCCACGGACACCGGCCCCGACGAAAGCCAGCCCGCAGAACCGCAACTGCCCCGGGACCCCTTCCCGGACTGGCACCACTTCACGGCCGGGCACCACTTCCGGGTCACCGACACGGACGACCCGGACTGGCCAGCACCGCTGGACGACCCGTTGCCGGAGCGCTTCCTGCTCCGAAGCGCCTGACCCACCAATGGCAGGCTGCGGCGGCGCGGCCAGCCAACAATACTGGCGGCACGCCTCTTGCCGTTCCTACGCCGTGCCGCCGCACAAAATGTGTCCCGAACCCGATGACCTCTGGCCCTGTTTAGCGCAACTTCTCGGCCGTTGACCGGATGGTTCCGGCATCTCGGCAGCTGCCCGGGCCCTCGCCCTGTGGACATCGCAGGCCGCGACAGGCTGACACCGGGCCCGGCGCTGTGCTGAGATCTCAAGCGGCCACGTCTCAGTACGTGTAGAAGCCCTCGCCCGTGGAGACTCCGAGCTTGCCCTGGTCGATGTAGTTGTCCTTCAGGTACTCGGCGAATGCCTGGGACCCGGCGTTTGGCGAGGCCGCGGCGATGTTGTACGCGGTCGTCAGCCCGACGACGTCGTAGATCTGGAACGGCCCGCTCGGCGCCCCGGTGGCGATACGCCATGTCTTATCGATCGTTTCCGGGCTGGCGACGCCTTGCAGCAGCAGTCCGGCGGCCGCATTTAGGAGCGGGACCAGCAGCGAGTTCAGGACGTAGCCGGCTTTCTCCTTTTTAATCTCGATCGGCTCCAGCCCGCTGTTTCGGGCGAACTCGACGACGGCGTCGAACACCGCCGGATCGGTTTCGGCCGTGCCCATCACCTCGGCGATGTTCTGCGCCCAGATGTTGTTGGCGTAGTGGATGGCGAGGAAGCGGTCGGGGCGGCCGGTCGATTCCTTGAGATCGCTGGGCAGCAGGGTTGACGAGTTCGTGGCGAAGATGGTCCTGGCGGGGGCGAGATCCGCGAGCTTGCGGTAGACCTCCCGCTTGAGCTCAAGCAGTTCGGGAACGGCCTCGATCACGAGGTCTGCGTCGGCCACGGCGTCACCGAGGTCGGCGGTGAGGCGGAGGTTCTTCAGCGCTGCCTCGGCCTTGCTCTCCCCGACGCCGGCAACGTTCGCTGCCCGGTAGATGCCGGCGAGCCGGGCGAAGCGTGCCCGGGCCTTCTCAAGGGCCTCGGCGTCGACGTCGTAGGCGGTGACGGCGAATCCGTGAAAGGCGGCCTGGTAGGCGATTTGGGAGCCGAGCACTCCGGCGCCGAGCACGGTCAGGATCTTGACGTTGGGCATGTGCGCCCTTCCTTTCGAGGCGGGCGCTACGGGCGTCCGGGGTTGACGGACCCGTAGATACTGCGGATCCAGATGGTTGATAAGACATCCAGGGCGCGGGACTCCGCGATGGCGGGACTCTCCTGGTTGAGGACGGCGGTGATTACCCGCTCGTTCATGAGATTGAGGCTCACTGCCAGGTCACGGGCGTCGATTCCCTCCGGCGCCGCCCCGCGGGCCTGCTCCGACTGGATCACGTCGCTCGAGAAGTCGACCCAGGACTGCATCGACTTGGACCAGAGGGCACGCACCTCATCGTTGCGGGCGCGGGCTGCGATCGCCGCGGTGCCGACGCCGCGGTGGGCCACGAACACCTCGACGAACATGCCGATGGAGCGTGTCCAGGCTCCGGCGGGGTCGCTTTCGAAATCCCGCGGCAACCCGCCGACCCGATGTTCCACCTCGGTGATGACACGGTCCAGCAGGGCCAGCAGCACCTCGTCTTTGGACGCGAAGTAGAAGTAGAAGGTGGGGCGCGAAATGCCGGCGCCGCGGGCCAGCTCCTCGATCGAAATGTCGTCGAAGGCGCGCCCGCCAAGGAGCCCCTCGGCGGTGACAAGAATCGCGTCCTGGCGCTCATCCCCCGAGACCCTTGCAGTCCGTCGTCCTCGTTGAGCCATGCGCCCATCCTAGCGTGGGCTTTCAACACGGTGTTGACTCTGTCGACTTTAAGTCGATAGCTTGGCCTGATGAGCGAGCACGTAGATGTGTTAATTGTCGGAGCCGGGCTGAGCGGCATAGGTTTTGCCAGCCGGCTGAAACGCGAAGTCCCAGGGAAGACATTTGCGATCCTGGAATCCCGGGGTGCGGTGGGAGGTACCTGGGATCTCTTCCGGTACCCGGGGATACGTTCCGACAGCGACATGTACACGCTCGGCTATTCCTTCCGGCCCTGGGCCGGCGCCAAGGCGATCGCCGACGGCGATTCGATTCGCGAGTACATCGAGGCGACGGTGGCGGACGAGGACCTGGCCTCGCAGATCCGGCTAAATCACCGTGTCGTGTCGGCGGACTGGTCCAGCGAAACCGCCCTGTGGACGGTCACGGCCGTCCCGACGTCGGGCGGCGAGTACCGGCAGGGCGATGCGGCATCCGGTCCCGACGAGACGGTCACAATTACCTGCTCATTCCTGTCCGTTTGCTCGGGATACTACCGGTATGACGAGGGATTTACCCCGGCCATTGAGGGTGCCGACACCTTCGCCGGATCGATCGTCCACCCGCAGCATTGGCCGGCTGACCTCGATTACGAAGGCAAGCAGGTGGTGATCATCGGCAGCGGGGCCACCGCCGTGACACTCGTGCCGTCGATGGCACAGTCGGCTGCCAAGGTGACGATGCTGCAGCGCTCCCCCACCTATATCGCTCCCGTGCCGTCCCGGGACCACCTGGCCGACCGCCTCCGGGGCAAGCTGCCCGCGCAACTGGCGTACGACGTCGTACGGGCAAAGAACCTCCTCTTTTCGATGTTCACCTACCAGCTCAGCCGACGGCGGCCGGAGACGATGAAGGCCATCCTCCGCAAGTCGGCCATCGCCAAACTGCCGCAGGGCTTCGCGGTCGACACGCATCTGGCTCCGTCGTATCAGCCGTGGGACCAGCGGGTCTGCGCTATCCCGAACGGCGACCTCTACCGAGCCATCAGTGCAGGCACTGCCGACATCGTGACCGACAAGATCTCGCGGATCACTCCGGACGGGATTGACCTGGTCTCGGGCGGCTCGCTTCCCGCCGACGTCATTGTCACAGCGACAGGACTGAACGTGCTGGTCATTGGCGGCATGACCCTGACGGTCGACGGCGAGCCGGTGGACGTGGGCAAGACCTTGACCTACAAGGGCATGATGCTCGACGGCGTTCCCAACTTTGCGCTCACTATCGGCTACACCAACGCATCGTGGACCCTCAAAGCGGATCTGGTCGCAGGCTACGTCTGCAGGATGCTGAAGCACCTCGACCGTCGGAACCTGCAATGGGTGGCACCAAATGCACCCGCCGACGTCGCGAACGCTGAACTGACCTCCCTGATCGACCTGAAGGCCGGCTACATCCTGCGCGGCGCCGACCACCTGCCCAGGCAGGGTGCGGGTTCGCCGTGGCGGCTGCACCAGAACTATTTCCGCGATTTCGCCCTCCTCAGGGCCGGCCGGCTCACGGACCACGTGCGGTTCGGCCGGCGCGGCCAGGCGGTGCGGGCGTCCGGACGGACGACGACGGCGGCGGCAGCGCTGGATCCGCTCCACCTCCCGGGAACCGGACACATCGACGTCGACGGCACACGGTTGCGCTACAGGAAGACCGGCAGCGGGGACCCGGTGCTTCTCCTGCACGGCATCGGCCAGAGCCTTGATGACTGGAACGAACAACACGAGCGGCTCTCGGCACGCCACACCGTTTACAGCGTGGACCTGCCCGGCTTCGCGTACTCCGAAAGGCTCTCCGGGCCGGCGACTTTGGCGAAGCTCGCGGACGTCCTGCCCGCTTTCCTCGACGCCTTTGGGGTGTACGAACCGCTTCCCGTGCTGGGCAACTCGCTCGGGGGCGCCGTCGCCATGAAGTTCGCCGCCGGCCATCCTGACCGCGTCTCGGCCCTGGTTCTTGCCAACAGCGCCGGATTCGGCAAGGAGGTTGCGCTGGTTCTGCGCCTGCTCGCGGTCAGGCCCCTCGCGGCAGTACTCATGCGTCCGGACCCGGCGGCATCACGCCGCACCGTCCAGTCGATCTTCTACGACAAGGCCCTGGTGACCGAGGCGCGCATCGGTCATTCGTTCGCTCTGTCGCAGCGGGCGGCGCACCGTCAAACGGTCACGGACATCGCCCGCGATCTGGGAACGATCTCCGGCATCAGGGCCGAATGGCGGACTGACCTCGTTGAGGCCCTGGCGAAGCTGGACCTTCCAACGCTCGTGGTCTGGGGCGACCACGACCACGTCCTCCCGTTCAGCCACCTCGAGGCAGCGTTGTTGGCGTTGCCACATGCTGAATCGCACGTCTTTGCGAAGACGGGGCACATGCCGCAGATCGAACGGCCGGACGAGTTTGCGGACGTTGTGGAGGACTTCCTCTCCCGGGTCCCGGCGGCCAGCCAGACGGCACTTCATTAATGGAAGTTAGCTTGGGCCCATAGATACGCGGCTGGATCAATCCCTGGTTTCTGGATGCAACCCTCTGATGAGTCCTGCCAGGGCTGCCGGAATGGCGAACAGACCGGCGATCTGTGGAGTCAGGGACGGGGGCGTCACGATCATCGTCGCCATTCCCACGAGCATCGCCGGCGCGGCCACGCAGATCGTCACCCACAGCCGGCTACCCCGGATCTGCGACCATATGGCTGCCGCAAGCGACGTTACAGAGCCCGCGAGCATTAGCAGCCTGCCCACGCGCAGCCGCACGATGAACTCCGGTTCCGGAACGTAGACGAAGAATGCCGTCCGTTCCAGGGCAATGACTGTCAGGACGATGGAGACAACGACCAACGTTGCCCAAGGCAGCGACCTTGCCCTCCACCACGGGCGGACGACATAGCGTTCGTTGCCGTTCTGCGAACTCACCACAAAGCGAGCCTAGCGGAACAACCAGCGGGTCCGTGAGGGCAACGAGGCGATCCGGGCCGCCGGCGGCCGCACGTCATCTGGCGGAAAAGCGTACGACGGTCCCGACGGGGTTATCTCTTCTCCGCAGGTTCAGCGGGCGCTCTTGGGGCGGGCGCTGTGCACGTTGCGCCAAATCACGAGAGATTCCGACAGACAAGGACGAGGACGTCGGCTGTCGCCCACCCCCGGCCAAGCTGTTACATTTATGCGGTTCCAACCCTCCCGAAGGTCAGCGGTGCCCATCTCGGGAGCCCAACGGCTCCCCTGCGTCAACGGCACCCTGCCGGTCTCCCACGGAAGCAGGTCCAACGGTGTCCCTGTCATCACGATCATTATCAGTCGCGACCTCGTCACGGCGTCGCGGCACTGGCTTAGCCGCCGCGGTGCTGGCGGCCGCGCTCGGCGTCTTTGCATCAGCACCGGCTGCTGTCGCCGCGCCGGCGGCCTCGACTCCCGACCTCGGCCCAAATGTGGTCGTCTTCACGCCCGATATGCCGCAAGCCCAGATCCAGGCAAGGGTTGACGACATCGCCAAGCAGCAGGTCGACAGCGAGATGGGTACGGGCCGCTATGCCCTGCTCTTCGAGCCGGGAACCTACGGTTCCGCCGCGAACCCGCTCGTGTTCCAGGTCGGCTACTACACGGAGGTCGCCGGCCTCGGCGCATCCCCCGACGACGTTACGATCAATGGCCACGTCGACGTGTACAACCGGTGCAGCAACGGTACGGGCAACTGCATCGCCCTCGACAACTTCTGGCGCTCCGTCTCGAACCTGCACATCAACGCCGTAGGCGGTAGCGGGTGCCACGGCTCGGCAGAGTTCTGGGCGGTCTCCCAAGCCGCTCCGATGCGCCGGGTCCACGTAACCGGGCAGCAGCTGTCCTTCATGGACTACTGCACAGGTCCGTCCTACGCGAGCGGGGGTTTCCTTGCGGATTCGAAGGTCGACTCGGGGATCGTGAACGGGAGCCAGCAGCAGTTCTACACCCGTGACAGCAGCATTTCTCGTTGGTCGAACGCCGTGTGGAACCAGGTCTTCTCCGGGGTGCAAGGGGCCCCGGCGCAGTCGTTCCCGAACCCGCCGTACACCACGCTCGCTGCCACGCCTGCGGCGCGTGAGAAGCCGTACCTGGTGCAGGGAAACAAAGGCATGTCGGTCGTCGAACCTTCCGCGAAGGCGAACTCATCCGGCGCCGGCTGGGCCACGGACGGCTCCCCCGGCCGCTCCATCCCGCTTTCGGACTTCTTCGTCGCGAAGCCAGGCGATTCCATCAGCCGGATCAACGCAGCTCTCGCCGGGGGCAGGAACCTGTTGCTGACGCCCGGTGTCTACTCCGTCGATCAGTCGATCCGCGTCAAGCGGGCAGGCACGGTCGTGCTCGGACTCGGCCTCGCCACCTTGACGGCAGAGAACGGTTCCACACCGCTCGTCATCGACGACGTTCCCGGCGTTGACGTTGCCGGTGTCACGGTCGATGCGGGCCCGGTCAACTCGTCGGTGCTGGTCCAGGTTGGCACGAAGCATCAGCGCGGCCAGGGCGGCTCGAGCGCCGCGGACCCGATTTCTATGCAGGACGTATTCCTGCGTGTCGGCGGCCCGCACGCCGGGAAGGCGACCGTCGGCGTTCAGGTCGACAGCGACCACGTGCTGCTCGACGACATGTGGGTCTGGCGCGCCGACCACGGCGTAGGCGGTGTCGGCTGGACGCAGAACACCTCCGACACCGGCCTCGTCGTGAACGGCGACGACGTCACAGCCACCGGCCTCTTCGTGGAGCACTTCCAGAAGTACAACGTGATCTGGAACGGCGAGCGGGGCAAGACGGTGTTCTTCCAAAACGAGCTGCCCTACGACGCTCCGGACCAGGCCGCATGGCAGCACGACGGTACCCTCGGCTACGCCGCCTACAAGGTGGCCGACACCGTCAAAACCCACGAACTATGGGGCGGCGGCAGCTACATCTTCACGAACGTCGACCCGAGCCTGCACGCAAGCCACGCGTTCGAAGTGCCGCAGACCGCTGGCGTGAAGCTGCACGACCTGAGCACCGTCTCGCTGAACGGCGCCGGCACTATCGACCACGTCGTCAACGACACCGGCGGCGCCGTCACACCGACGCACCAGGGGCCGGAAACAGTCACAACCTACGGCGGCTGACTGCCTCGACAGACCACGCGGGTGCCTTAATAGTCCTTTGACTAGGAGGGCACCCGCCTGTTCGTCGCGGCGTGAAACAGCGGGCGGCACCGTCATAGGCTACTTTGGAGACCGGACACTGGCGGCCTGGCCTCGGGCCCCGAAAGAAGGACTGAGTGGACATGGATGCTGGTACGTGGTTTCTCAGTCGCGCTGAGCGGGGGAATCTGGCCACAGACGTACACGCGGGCGGTGCCGGATCGCCGTCGTGGTCGGAGGGCAACCTGGTGCGGCCCCTGATTCATGGAGCGACCTACTTCGCCCGGCTGCATGAGGAGCTGACGGCTCTGCAGGCCGGAGACCGCGTGTGGTTCACCGACTGGCGTGGCGACGCCGACGAGCGGCTGCTCGCGGACGGACCGTCGATCGGCGACGTGCTCGCGGGCTTGGCCCGCGCGGGAGTGGAAGTGCGGGGCCTTGTCTGGAGATCCCACGGAGAGCGCGTATCGGCCCCGATCAGCGGCCGATCCAACGAGCTCCTCAGTCGTCAGGTCAACGACGCCGGCGGAGAGGTGCTGCTGGATCAGCGCGTCCGCCTGTTCGGCTCCCATCACCAAAAACTCTTCGTGATCCGCCATCGTGATGATCCGTCGCGGGACGTCGCGTTCGTTGGTGGCCTCGACCTTTCCCACAGCCGTCGAGACGACGCCGACCATGCGGGAGACCCGCAAGCGGTGAGCATGGATTCCCGGTACGGGAAGCGGCCCCCGTGGCACGATGCCGCCCTCGAACTACGCGGCCCCGTCGTGGCAGATGTCCTGGCAGTGTTTGCTGAACGGTGGAACGACCCCCATCCCCTGGACCGGCGCACCCCCTACCGGATGCTGCTGCAACGCCTGGCCCGAATGCCCCGGCACCCCGAACCGCTCCCGGCCACCGCACCGCCACCGCCACCGGCGGGCCCGCACGCCGTGCAGCTGCTGCGCACGTACGGGGTGAAACGCCCTCCGTTCCCGTTCGCGCCCGAAGGGGAACGGAGTATTGCCCGCGGCTACGCCAAAGCCTTCGCCCGCGCCCGCTCACTGATCTACATCGAGGACCAGTACCTGTGGTCCAGAGAGGTCGCAGCCGGGATCGCGGAGGCCCTCGTACGGAATCCCGACTTGAACGTGATCGTTGTCGTGCCCCGCTATCCCGACTCCGACGGTCCAATCGCAGGGCCGGCTATCCGGATCGGGCAACTGCGTGCCATCAGGATGCTGCGCCGGGTCGCGCCGGACAGGGTCGGCGTGTTCGACCTGGAGAACAGCGCCGGAACCCCGATCTACGTCCACGCCAAGATCTGCATCATCGATGACACCTGGATGACCTGCGGCTCAGACAACTTCAACCGCCGATCCTGGACCACCGACAGCGAGCTCACCTGCGCCGTAATCGACACCACTGTTGACAACGGGGAAACTCCCGGGACAGCCGCCGGCCACGACGTATCCCGGCCGCTGGCCCACGGCCTCCGGCTCCAACTCTGGGCGGAGCACCTTGGCCTGGACCAGGACGATTCCCGGCTCCTCGACCCGGCGGCCGGGCTCAAGCTTTGGAACACCGCCGCAGACGCCCTCGACCAATGGCACGAAACCGGGCACCGTTCGCCCCGCCCTGCCGGACAGGTGCGCCACCACACCCCGGAGCCCGTGCGGCCCCTCCAGCGTCTCTGGGCGGTTCCGATCAGCCGCTTCGTCGTGGACCCGGACGGCCGCCCCCGCCGGCTGCGTGGCACTGCAGAGTTCTAAGCAAGCGAGGCTGATCGGCATCGGGATTGCCGGCGAGCGGATCATCCGCGGCCTCGAAGGGTTAGATTGGCGCCGTCGGTCCGGCCGGCATCCATGGCGCCGGCTGAAAGGAACGGCCCCGCACGCGTACGCGTGCGGGACCCGATCGATCTGCCGCGCGATGTGGTATCCAGCCAGCAGCAGTTCTGCACCCGTGACAGCAGTACCAATGCCAGCGTTACCTGGGCACAGTGAGCTGCTGGGTCCCTCATGTATTGAAAGCTCAGCGCTCTCCGGGACGATAGCTGGGTTCATGCGATCGGCCTGCGGGAAGTAGTACCACGCAGGCCGATCGCATGAGGCGCCATCTTGTTCGGTGGGGACGGGATGCCGACACCCTATTTCATGCTGATGTTATGTCACCCGTCGTTGCCGGCGGGCGTGGTGGTGATTGTGTAGCCTTCCAGTTTGTTGGCAGCGAGTGCGTATTTGTTGTCGAAGGTGTCGGAGATGGTGACCTTGGAAGTGTCAACGCCGATGGTTTTCTCCATGTCGAAGATGACCTTCGGGCCTCCAGCAGGCATGATTCCGTCCGGCAGGAACTGGCCCTTGTCCTGATTCAGACCGGCCACGTACTGGTCCTTGCTGATGGTGCTGTTCTGGACGTAGGAGGCCGGCAGCTTGTCTGCAATTTCTGCCGCCGAGTGGCTGTTGATCCAGTGCATGGTGTCGACAAGTGCGTTGACAACTTTCTGCGCGGCGTCCTCGTGGGTCTTGACCCAGTCGGACTGCGCGAGGAGTCCCGCGGCAGGTGACTCCCCGCCGAGGGCGGCCTTGGCTCCGTCGGCGGTGGCGAGGTCGATGGCCGGAACCGCGAGGTTCTTGTTCTCGAGTGCGCCCACGGTCGGCTGAGTGGTCATGACGCAGTCAGCGGACCCGCGCTGGATGGCCGCGATCGCCGTTGCTCCGGATCCGACGGCAAGGGTGTGGTAATCGCTCTTCGAGAGACCGGCCTTCGAGGCGATGAACTGGGTGAGTTCATCAGTTCCCGACCCGAGGTCGGTGACTCCGATGGTTTTGCCCTTGAGGTCGGCCCCTGAGTGGACGTTGGCCTGGGGGCTGCACATGATGCGTTCGCCTGGGGCGCCGGACAGCTGCACGAGGTTGGTGACGGCCTTGCCCTTGGCCTGGAAGTCGACAGTGTGGATATACCAGGCACCGGCCATGTCGACCTGCCCGGACGCCATCGCCTCCTCGGCACCAACGCCGCCCTGCGACTCGGTGGAGAGCTCGACCTGGACACCGTACTTCTGGTAGAAGCCGAGCTGTTGTGCAAGCTGGTACGGCAAATAGATCTGCTTGTCGATGCCGCCGACCATGAGCTTCACGGTCGGCATAGTGCTGGTGTCGGCGGCAGCACCGCCGCTGGCGGTGCTGGTGTTGCTTGCGGAGCTTGTGCCGCAGGCCGCGAGGCTGAGTGCGATCACTCCGGCAGCGCCGACGGCGTAGATCTTGTTCTTCATCATGGGTGTACGTTTCCTTTGTTTATTCTGAGGATTCGAGCGTTGGGTAAGTGGAAGGGGCGACGGAGAACGTCAGACCGCCTGGGCTTCGGAGCGGTTCGGCGGCCGCCATTTGAGCAGGGAGCGTTCGAGCAGGCCGATGAGGTATTCAGCGCCGAGCGTGACGATGGCAATGATCACCATGCAGGCGAAGACCGTGTTGGGGTCGAAGGTCCCCTGTGCCTGGCTGATGATCAGGCCGATTCCCTGCTGGGCGCCGAGTACTTCGGCAACGAGCGCGCCGATGATCGCGAAGCCGAACGCCGTGTGCAGGCTGGCGATGATCCATGTCATGGCGGATGGAATTGTCACGTGGATCGCGACCTGAAGGGGCGAAGCACCCAACACACGCACGTTCCCGACCAGGTTCTGATCCACCTCACGGACACCCTGGAAGGCGTTGAAGAAGACTACGAAGAAGACCAGTACCGCCGCGAGCAGGACCTTCGGGAAGACTCCGAGGCCGAACGCCACGATGAAGATGGAACCGAGCACGATTCGGGGGATTGAATTCACTATCCGGATGTACGGGCCGACGACTTCTGACAGGTACCTGTTGGAGCCCAGGAGGATCCCGAGTATGACGCCGACGGCCGTGCCGAGCGCGAAACCGTAGATCGCTTCCTGCACTGTGATCCAGAGGTTCTCCCAGATGGTGCCGAATGCCGTTCCCTGCGTGAAGAGATTGACCAGGCTGATCCAGATTTCAGTCGGCTGGCCGAAGAAGAACTTGTCGACCCAGCCGGCCGAGGTGAACCACTGCCAGCCACCGATCACGACCACCGCGAGGATGGCCCTGCCGATCCAGACCCACGACGTGCGGCGGGTCATGGCGCGCCGGGCGGAGACCTGAAGCTCGATCCCCTGCTCGTGGGCAGGTGCGCCGCTGCGGGTTGTCGTTGTTGTCATGCTGCTGCACCTGCCGACTGGTTGTAGGCCCGGGTGACTTCGTCTTTCAGGGACTCCCAGATCCGGCCCTGGAGCTCCAGGAAGCGCCCCTCGTGGCGGATTTGTTGGACATCGCCGCGCGGTCGCGGAAGATCGATGTCGAAGACATCTTTGATGGTGCCGGGGCTGCTGGTCATGATGACAACCTTGTCCGAGAGCGCCACCGCCTCGTCGAGGTCATGCGTGATGAACAGGACGGAGGGTCGCAGTTCCTCCCAGAGCTGCAGCAGCTCGTTCTGCATGATGGCCTTGGTCTGCACGTCGAGGGCGCCAAACGGCTCATCCATCAACAGAATTCTTGGGTTGTTGATGAGCGCCGCCGCCATGGCGACACGTTTGCGCATGCCGCCGGACAGCTGGTGCGGATAGCGGTCCTCGAAGCCGGCCAGACCGACGCGCCGTAGCCAGTCCATGGCGAGCACGGTGGCTTCGCGTTTGGGCGTGCCGAGTAGGACCGGGCCGATCAAAACGTTGCCGAGGACGCTCTTCCAGGGGAAGAGCGCATCAGCCTGGAACATGTAACTGACGCCCCTGGTGATGCCGTCAACGATCTGATCGTGGACACTGACCGAGCCGGCGCTTGGCCGTTCCAGGCCGGAGACCTGGGCCAGCGTCGTTGATTTGCCGCAACCTGTTGGTCCGACGATCGCGCAGAACTGACCGGGTTCGACCTTAAGCGTGACGTCACGGATGGCCGTGAATGTCTCGCCCTTGGGCGTGAGGTACCGTTTGGTCAGCCCGACGATGTCGATACCTGCCGCATCCTCGGCCCTCTCGGGGAACGCGGGGGGCCGCTTGGAATTATTAGCATCCATTGTGCTAAGACCTCTTTGTCTTTCGGTTCGTATGACCAGTGGTTGGCAGACATCCCGCTGAACGGTGTCCGGGGAACTTATGCAGTCGGGTGGCTTTTTCGGTCCAGCGGGGGCGTGAACTGCGGTGTTTGTGGTTCCTAAGTCGCCGGGATGATTGCGACTTCAGACGCGCCTTATGCCGCCGGGTCGAGGACGTCGAGTCCGGCTGATACTTCCCTTGTCGTTCTGATACCGCTGCCATTTCCCTCCGTTTTGAGTCCCGTGTGATGTCAATCACGGAATGTATGTGAAGCTTAGAAAATGATTGTTTGTGGCAGAAGGCTTCAGTAAGTTGTGTGCTTTTCGAGCAAAGGTGCATGTTTTGTGCAATTTCTGCGACAGCGTGAACGCGCACCCTGGGTGCGGTTTCCGGTGAGGGCCGCGTCATTGACACAGCGCCTCCGGGCCGGAGGTCATTCGTCGACCCTGACAACCCAGATCCTCCGGGCCTCGCTCTCACTGTTGCTTCTCACAGTCGTCCTGGGCGGGTTTCTGTTCACGCTGATCAGCAACCAGACCCTGGACCGGCAGTATCAGCTGCGTGCCCTGGGTATTGCGACCACTTCCGCGCAGATGCCGGAGATCCGCTCCGCACTGGCGGCCGGGGATCCCAAGCACGTTATCGACGGGCTGGCCAGCAAGATCGCGGCCGCCGCCCAGCCGGCCTATGTCGTGGTCACCGACCGCGACGGGGTCCGGTTTTCCCACCCGGACCCGGCTCTGATCGGCCAGAAGCTGGAGGAACCCGTGGCCGTGCTGGACGGCGAAACCCAGATGGGCTTCGACCAGGGCAGCCTGGGCATGTCCGCCAACGCCAAGGCCCCGATCTTTGGGGCGGACGGCTCGGTAATAGGCCAGGTGTCGGTGGGCATTGAGGACACCCAGGTCCTGGACAACCAGGTGCAGAACATTTGGCTGATTGTAGGCTTCTCGGCCCTGGTACTGGCCCTGGGCGTGGGAGGTTCGCTGTTGCTCTCCCGTCGGATCAAGCGTGTCACCTTCGACCTGGAGCCGGCCGAAATCGCCTCTTTGCTCCAGGAGCGTGAGGCACTGCTGCACGGGATCCGGGAGGCTGTCGTCGGTCTTGACGACGCCGGGAGGGTGACCGTCATCAACGGGGAGGCCCGGCGGCTGCTCCAGATCGACGGTGCGGTGCTGGGGAAACCGGTGACGGAGCTGATTCCGGATGGGCGGCTTCGGGACCTCCTTACGGGCAAGCTCGCCGGCGCCGACCAAGTGGCGCTGACGGAGGAATCCTTGCTCGTGGTCAACCGCATGCCGGTTTCGACCGCGGGACGGAGCATCGGTTCCGTCGTCACGTTGCGGGACCGCACTGAGATCGAGAGCCTAGTCCGGGACCTGCACTCCATCCAGGGCCTAATGGAGGCAATGCGTGCCCTGGAGCACGAATACGCCAACCGGCTGCACATCGTCGACGGCCTGCTGGAGATGGGGGAGGTGGACCAGGCCAGGAGCTACGTCTCGCAAATATCCTCCATGTCCAGGTCGCTAGGTGAAGGGCTGCGCTCCAGGATCGCACCGCCAGAGCTGGCCGCCCTGCTGCTGGCGAAGATTACCGTAGCCGCCGAACAGGATGTGCAAATCGAGGTGACCGCTGGGTCCCGGCTCGAACGCCCCCAGGTTGACCAGGCGGAACTGCTGACCATCGTCGGCAACCTGCTGGACAACGCAGTGGACGCGCTGGCCAACAGGCCCCGCCCACGGACGGTGACGGTACAGTTTGACGACGCCGACGGCGTTTTCATCGCCGTCCGCGACAACGGCCCTGGCGTCCCGGCGGACAAGATCGACCAGGTGGTGGTGGACGGCTACTCCACCAAGGACCCGCGACCAGGCATGCGCCGCGGAATCGGGCTGGCCCTGGTCAGGAGAATTGTCCACCGGGCCGGGGGAACCCTCGACGTATTCCCCGGGCCCGGAGGCAACTTTGAAGTGTGGTTGCCGGTAACCCCGCGCAGGACGGACAAGGACAGGAGCGCAGATTGATCAAGACATTGGTCGTTGACGACGATTTCAGGGTCGCCGGAATACACGCAGCCCGCGTGGCCAGGGTTGAGGGCTTCGAGTGCGTGGGCCAGGTGTACAGTGCGGCAGCCGCGCGGGAGGCAATCGAGAGTCTAAACCCGGACCTGCTCCTGCTGGACGTGCACCTTCCGGACGAAGACGGCATCTCCCTGCTGCGCTCCCTTCAGGCCGCCGGAACCCCCGTTGATTGCATCATCATCACCGCAGCCCGGGACCTGGCCACCGTCAAGTCAGCCATGAACAGCGGCGCAGTCTATTACCTCGTCAAACCCTTCAGCTTCGACCGGCTCCGCACCCAGCTGGAGGCATATCAGAAGTGGCGGCAGGAGCTGGAATCCGCATCAACCGCCAACCAGGCAACTGTCGACAGCCTCTACAACGCCCGCTCGGCCGGGGGCAGGCCCGCGGCCCCGGCGCCGCGGCTGCAGCCCACCATGCAGAAAGCGCTCGACGCCGTCCGCGCCGCCGGCCGCCCCGTCAGCGCTGCAGAGATCGCCCACCAGCTAGGTGTCAGCCGCCCGACGGCCCAGCGTTACCTCAGCGCACTCGAACGCAAGGGCCTTCTCAGCCTGGACCTCACCTACGGCACCACCGGCCGGCCGCTGAACTCCTACACTGCCCCGTAACCCTGGTGGCGCATCCTTTGCACCCGTGCAGGAAGCCCCGGCTCCCCCGTTCAGGGGGCGGGACCGTTCCTGATCCCGGATGGCCGTCGCGGGCCAGCGGCTGGCCAGAATGATGCGGCGGCTCGCTCCCGCGGCCCGCCCTTGAAAGGATCGGAACGTTTACTGTGGCATGGAGGACCCCGGACCGGCGGAGGTCATTCCTTCTGGCCGCTGCGACGGCACCGGCCGCCAGGACGACCGACTGTGAAATGTAGGTCAATTTGGAAGAACTTCCAAAAAGGAATCGCCGGGATCGCGCGGAGGCATGTGCCTGCGAACCGGGTCAGGGGAAAGCACGACGGTGCACGTCCTCGCCGACGAGAACTCCCGGGCAGGAAACACGGGCTGAAGCTCCCCCGGTAGTTGCAACACCTGAAGCGTCCACGAAGCGATTGCTGCAGCGGTAGCCAGGCCCACGGCATCGGTGACACAGAGTCCGTCAGCAACGCCGAGCGCCCCGACGTCGTCATCGCCGGTTGCAGTGTCCACGGAGCAAGCTTCCAGTACCGAGGCGTTCAACGCGGCCCCGCTGATCTTCATTATCGGCGGGGCGCTCCTGGCGGCGGCCCTGGTCTGGTGCGTCCGCCCGGTCCGCGCCGTGCTCGCACGGGTCGTGTCCCGGAAAGGCCTCTCCAAGTCAGATGGGAGACCGGCCGTCCTGCACTGGGCGGCCGGTCTTCCTCATGTCACACCAGTTCCGGTCAGGACTCCTCGGTGAGGTCCACGACGTCGGCCCCGCATTCTTCTTCACGGACTCAATGCCGTGCAGCGCGCTGGCCTTCGTCTTGTAGCTCTCCGAAGACGCGATCGTCTCGCCGTTGCCGGCTTTGAGCCGGAATCGGAAGCCGCCTAACTTGTCCTTGTAGACCCCCAACGCTGCTGGAACCAATTACCCGTCGCGGTCTGCGGAGGGACTTCGCGAGCCCGGCCTATCCAGTGGACACATTTGGGCGTAAAAAGATGTTCATGGGTGCCCTGGCTGCTTGGTGGCGGACGCGTTTTCGTCTGATCGGCGCCGCGGCATTCTCCGCGGCTTTGGTTATCGCAGTGAGCGGTTGCGTGGAGGACTCTCCCGGGGCGGCCCCTTCCGGGCCGGCTCCGCCGAGCGCCGCCGCGACGCAGGCAGCCACGGATTCTCTGGAACGCAGGGTCCAGCACTTCATGGACGGCGGGGCGACGGCCTTTGTTGTGCAGCTGCGATGGCCTGGCGGGGAATGGTCCAAGGCCTACGGCGTGCGAAACCTGGACACCAAGGACCCTGCCCGGCCCCAGGACCGGGTATCGGTAGCCAGCATCACGAAGTCGATGATCGCCGTCTCCGTCTTGAAACTCGTCGACCAGGAGCTCATTGGGCTCGATGACCCCGTCAACGGCGTCCTGGAGAGTTTCCGAACCACGCTGCGTCCGCCCGGACCGATCACCGTCCGCCAGCTGCTGAACCACAACTCAGGCATGCCCGATTACGTGGATTCCGAATACGCAGCGGGACCACTGCACCAGGTTGCGAACACACGGCTCAGCCTGCAGCGAGGACTCGAACTGGCCGCCACGCTCCCCTGGGAGTCCAAGAATGTGGACCGCTTTGCGTATTCGAGCTCCAATTACCTGGCCCTTGGCCAGCTGATCGAAAAGCTGCGCGGACGGCCCGTCGCCGACGTGCTTAATCAGGACATCTTTGCACCTCTGGGACTTCAGCACACGTCGCTGGCCGAACCGGACCGCGGGGCTCCGGACAGCATCCACGCCTACATCCTTGATGGCAGCGAACGGGTCGATGTCACCCAGCCCGAGTTCTGGGTCGGCTCCCCCGCAGGCGGCGTCACCTCCACCACGCAGGACATAAACACCTTCTACCGGACCCTCCTCCGCGGCGAGCTGCTTTCCCCCGCGATGCTGGCGGAAATGAAAAAGAAGACCGGCTTCGCGGAATACGGGCTCGGTCTAATGCGGTTTCCTGACGCATGTTCCGGCGGCCTCCGCTACGGTCATCCAGGGGGCGGCTTTGGCAACATTAGTATCTCCATTACGAGCGCCGACGGCGGCAGCCAGGTCACGATGGCCATGGCAGTTCCGCCGCTGCCTTGGCAGGACCCTGCAACCGCACGCCGCATCGACCTGCTCGGCACGCAGATGGAACAGGCTGCCCAGGAAGCCCTCGACCGCCTCTGCCACTGAACTTATTGCAGAGCCGGGGGGTGGAGGGTGGTGCTGTCCCATCTGAGGCGCGATCCACGCAAACCGCGCACCCTACCCAGCCAACGTCATTTTAAGTCCTGTCCCTTGTCGTCTCCAGCAAAACTCCCAATAGCACCGCACCCCGTAAAAAGTGCCGACCCGCCGCCGGCCTTCACAACGCAGGACACCTTGCTCGGGAGGAGCGCCCCGTAATGAGCGACATGCTCGAATTAAGGTCGAGCCGCCGCGACTGGGCGGCAGACAGCCACGTCGCAGGGTGCCGACGGTGAGCGAACTCGCCCTGTACGCACACATGGGGTGCATGGAACCTCTCCGCACCATCACGACCTCCGAAGAGCTCGCCGCACTGCGTATCGACTCGATCATCTGCCCACCGCGCATCCCCTGCTCTGCGCTGCGCAAGGCCTGGGCCGGGGTTGTGCCCAACGAAGGCCGCAGCGACGTACGGGTGTTGTCGGACTCCGCCGCGGCCGCGCCTGCGCCGTTGAAGCCGAGCTCCTGGAGGTCCATCATCCCGACCCGCCGTCCGGTGACCAAGGCCCACACGACCCTGGGCCACGCCCGACCGGAGGTTCAGGGATGCCTCAGCTACCCGACGAAATCATCCGCCGCACCCGTGAGGTCTGATCCAGGCTCTGGCCGACGAGCTCGGCTCGACGGGGATGACGACAGGATCCACGACGCCTACGAACAGGTCATCGACGAGCTGTCCTTCGCTTCGTTTGACCCCGACGCCGCACACGGACCGCCGAGACAGCGTCCCTCGTAGCATCCGGACCCGACGGTCAGATCACGGCCGCCATCATCACCGAACGTGACGGCGTAGCGGTCATCGATGAACTTCTCACCCACCCGGATTACCGCCGCCAAGGCCTGCCCGAAGAACTTCTCCCACACTGCATGAACGTCCTGCACACCCCGGGCCGCACCACGGTAACCGTCACGGTTGAGGAGAGCAATTGAGCGGCGCTGGCCCTGTATGTCTCCAGGGCATTCCGTCGCGTCGCCGCCGGTGACACCGACTACGACTGAAAACCCGCCCGGTACGGACGCGGCACTACAAACTGACAAACGGACACCCCCACGGCCCGGGCCCTTAGAGCACATTCCCCTGATCTGAGCAGACTTTGGGGCCCCGGCCGTGCAGCCTCCCAACCCGAGGATTCTGACGTTGACCAGGCCGGCTGTCGCCGGGCGAGGCGGTCACATGGTGGGCTGGCCTGACATGACGCTTATCAGGGCGGAGGCTTTGATGCTGACCAGGACCACCGCGAGCAGGACCATGCCGATTGTGGCCCACACAGGCGCAAGCCCGCGCCGGGGCGCGGTTTCGTGGACGATCACGGAGCGGCCGATGACGTAAAGTTCCCGGCTGAGGATGACCCAGGCCCAGTGGAACGGGCGGACAACACCGTCCCGGCGCAGTTTTTGCCAGTCCAGGTACGCCATCAGGGCCGAGACGGCGTAGATGAGGAAACCACTGCCAAGCATCAGGAAGTACGGCAGGGTGAAGATCGCAGCCGGGTCCGCCGCTTGCACGCGCCGGAGACCTGTCGTCCGGAGCCGGAGGACGGGGTTCCAGAACATCAGGATGATTAGCGGAATGATCGGCAGTGCCACGATCATCCAGATGAAAAGGTTGTAGACGGGGGTGTTCGCGCTGATTTCCGGCCGTCCAGACCGGACAGGTTCTGCCGGCGCGTTCAGGTGCCCGGTCCAGGCGGCGCCGTCCCACCACCGGAGCCTGCCGGAACCGGCAGCATCCGGATACCAGCCCGGTGCAGGCAGGTGGCCGGACCCGTCATGGTCCTGCACCTGATGGCCCGGCGCCTGGTAGCCGGGCACATAAGTGCCGGGCGCTTGGTTGGGGTGCTCTTGGTGGCCGGGCACATCAGTGCGGGGGGCTTGATTTCCGGGTGCGTGGTTGCCAAGCGGAGCAGTCATGGTTTTTCTTTCTGAAAGTCGGGTTCAGTTCGGGGGTGGCGGCTACCGGCCGGGCGCTTGGGAGCCTCGCTGCTGGGGCAGGTGGTCAGGCCTTGGGTGCCGTTCCGAGGGTGACGTCGAGTTGCTGTTCCTTGCCGCCGCGGAGCAGGGTGATCTTCACGTCGGCCCCTGCAGGGTGTTCCCGCACGGCGGCGGTCAGTTCTTGGTCGTCCTGGACGGCGCGGCCATCGATGGCGCTGATGACATCACCGGTGCGGATGCCGGCTTTCTCGGCAGCCGATCCGGCGGTGACACCGGTTACCTCGGCACCGACAGTGAACTGCGACCCGATCCCGGCCGGCTTGGGCGCCACGCTCACGCCCAGCTGGCCGTGGGTCGCGGACCCGCCGGCGATAATTTCCTGGGAAACGCGTTTAACATCATTGACCGGGATCGAGAACCCGACGCCGATGCTCCCGGACTGAGCACCGGCCGCCGTGGCCCCGGCCGAGGCGATGGCGACGTTGATGCCGATGACCTCCCCGGCGGCGTTAAGCAGCGGCCCACCGGAGTTCCCCGGATTAATCGGCGCGTCCGTCTGCAGAACATCAATGCTGATGTCCGACGGGCCCGCCGCAGTGTTGCTCTGCGAGCCGTTCGGCGGGGCATAGCGGAACCGGCGCCCATTGCTCCCGCTACCGTTACTCCCGGACTGGCCGCTCGGGTCAGGCACGGCGGAGGAGGCGATGCTGATGGTCCGGCTCAATGCGGACACGATCCCGTCCGTGACGGTACCCTGCAGCCCCAGCGGCGCGCCGATGGCGATGGCCGTGGCACCGACGTTGACCTTCGAAGAGTCCCCCAGGGCCGCGGGCACCAGGCCCGGTGCGTCGATCTTGATCACGGCCAGGTCCGACAGGGGGTCAGTTCCCACGACCGTGCCCTGATAGACCTTCCCGTCGTTCGTGCGCACCTCGATCGTCGCGGTGGCGGACTGCCCGTCCAGGGTCACGACGTGGGTGTTAGTCAGGATGTGGCCCTGCCCGTCCAGGATGATCCCGGACCCGGTCCCCCCGGTGCTGCCGGCAGCGGCCGAAATCGTCACCACACTGGCAGAGGCTTTCTTCGCCGCGTCAGCGACGGCCGCTGCGCTCTCAGTACTGTTCACAGCGACCTGAGCCGGAACCGACGCGCCGGACACGGCAGGCGCTACCGCAGGTGACTCCAGCAGCGCGCCCGTACCGGCCGCCGCGGCACCGCCGAGGAGCCCGGCGGTCAGCACGGCACCGACGAGGGCCGGTACGCCAAAGGTCTTCCTGCCCGGACCCTGGGCCGGGCCGCGCCCGGCATCAAAGGACCCTCCCGGACCTGCGCCTTTCGCCCACGCCGGGTACCCGGTCCCGGGCGGCGGAGCGGGGGCTTCCGGCCCGAACGGGGCGGCAGACGGGGACGATGTCCCTGGCCGCTGCGTCACGGGGCCCGAGGCGCCCGCATCGCCGTCGCTTTCAAACATGGGATGTCCCTTCATCGTTGTTGCCCTCATTCTCGGATCACCGGTTGTGAATTACATGGACGGTTCCTGTGCGTCGACTGTGCGGGTGCCCGAACCGGAACAGGGCTCCCCGCAGCGGAAATGATCCGGCCTCCGGACAGGGTCCCGCCATCCTGGGTTCAGGGAACCCAGTGGCGGGCATCGGCCCCTGGTGCGCGCCGGCAGCCAGTTCTGGGCAGTCGATGGCAGAACTACCCCCTGAGTTGGTTGTTCATTCCCGCGTCGCCGGCTGTTTGCCTTGCCATGGCTGGCCGCCCAGCCCGCTGCCCTACGTTGGCCGGGACCTGCCCATTCTCCCGACCGAAGGACGATTCCGTGTCAGTCACACCGAACAAGCTCACCCGCACCTCCCTGGTGATGATGGGGGCCGCGGTCACCGCCGCAGCCATGGCCTCCGCAGCCCTGCCTGCTTCGGCCACGGATAATAACCATGAGGCTCCGGCCGCCCCGGCCGGCTACACCGTCAAGATCTTCTCCCCCGTGGGCACCGAGTCGGCCCCGGATGACATCACCCGGCTCGGCGATTCGATCTACGTCTCTTACCAGAACGGGGTAGGCCCCCTCGGCGAGACCTCCGCAGCCGGTGCGGCCGCCAGCACCATCCAGCAGTACAGCCTCACCGGAACCCCCGGAAAGTCCTGGCAGGTCACCGGCAAGGTCGACGGCCTGACCGCCGACCCGGCCCACGACCGTCTCCTCCTGACCGCCAACGAAGACGGCAACTCCCGCTTCTCCACCCTCACCCCTGACCAGGCGAAGCCGCTGACCAACTACACCTACTCCGGCCTGACCCATGGCGGCGGCACCGACGCCGTCTCCGTCAACCACGGCACCATCCTCGTCAGCGCCTCCGCCCCCTCCGGCGCCACCGGCCCCGCCGCCTACTCCGTAGACCTCGATGGCACCACCGCAAAACTCACCCCGATCTTCGGCATCAACGCCGCCGCGACCGCCGCCAACGACCCCCACGCCGGACAGCCGACCAGCCTGGCCCTGACCGAGCCGGACTCCAACACCGTGGTCCCCGCCTCAGCCCCACGGTTCAAGAACACCTTCATGCTCGACGCCCAGGCCGACCAGCAACTGATCTTCGCCTCCAACCCCGGCACCGCCCACCAGAGCCTCCAGGCCCTGGCCGTAGCCCAACCCCTGGATGACACCGTCTTCGCCGCCCGCTCCGGCCAGACCCTGCTGATCACGGACCCGAAAGACAATAAGGTCTACTCCGTTACGGGCCCGTTCACCGCCGGCGAGGCAGTCTCGGCCGTGGTCCCCGACGCCGCCCCGTCTTCCCTCGCCGCCCTGGATCTGGGCACCGGCGCCCTCACCCCGATCAAGGAACTCGCCGCCATCCACCCCAAAGGCCTGACATTCACCGCCACTGACGGAGAAAAGCCCGACGCCCACGAGGACGGCAAGTAGCACCGCACCTACGCAAGCAGCACCCACAGACGAAATGGCCGGACCCCCGTCGGGTCCGGCCATTTTCGTCTGCCCGGAATGCGGACCCCGCGTCGGGGACGCCGTGGGTGAAGTGCCTCGATAAGTGTCCTCGCTCACTTCCGCTGAGTGCGGCCGATCATGTGGTGTCAGTGGTCGTCGACCACACGCCAAACCACTGTTCAGCGCCATACTCCTCAAAACGGTCCACCTCGGTGTAACCCAGCTTCGCCGCGACGCGCTTTGACTGTTTGTTGGCTGTCTGAGAACAGAGGACCACCGGTTCGCCCGGGAGCGCGCTGGCGAACCATCGGAGTGCCGCGGCACACGCTTCGGTGGCAAATCCGCGTCCCCACGCGGACGGCAGGAACATGTAACCAAGCTCAGCCTCACCGGCCTCCCGACGGACGTGGCCCGGGCGCTCGGAGTCGCGCCGGTCCAACGTGACCATGCCGATCATCGTTCCGTCCAGTTCGACCACGAAGAAGCCGGCACGTCGTCCGGGCGTCTCCGGCACCGTGCGTTCGAGTTCCTCGCGTGGCTGAGCGCCGCACACGTAGGTGCCGACGTCCGGGGAACTGAATAGCTTGACGAGACATGCGCGGTCACTGGCCTCGGACTCCCGGAGCACGAGGCGCTGGGTCTTGATCGGGAGTGGTGGCCACGCGACTGGTCCGAGATGTGCCATGCGCCTCATGCTAACCGGGCAGAGCAACCGCCGCGCTCCCGACGCACTCACAGTCCGGGTCTGTCCAACGCTCGCAGCTTCCAGATCAAACTCGGGACGACTTTCCCTAATTGAGGGCGCCCGTAAGCCGGTCCCCCCCACCGCGACACCCTCGAGCCGCTCCCAGGCCGCGAAAAATCCCATACAGATGCTGGGATGTGACTTTCGGGATGTAGACGGACACGCCACTTGGTCCCGCGGGCCATCGCTGTTCCTGCAGTTCCGCGGCAGCATCCTTGCCGACGCGCTTGGCCGTGGACAATCCAGATGGTCCCATGCACTTCAGCCGGTGCTCCGGAAGATTCGGGCATGAGCTCCAGGACCTGGCTCCCGCCCTTCGTGAGGGTGCGGAATCTACGTTAGATGAAATAAGCTGCCACCATCGGGCCGGACTTCGCAATGTTGGAGAAGGTATCCGCAACCTCGCCTTGGGACAAACGCGTCCGTCTATCTGAGGATTTCACCGAGCCGAAGAAGGGCTCCAAGAGGATCAGATGTGGGGTTGGATGCTGGGAACAGAGCGGTGGAGAAGCTTGAAGGTGCGCCAGTTTTCTTCGACTGCTATCAGGCTGCGCCTCGTCCTCTCGGGGTCTACAGCCGCAAGCGTCGCCACTATGCCCTGTTGGACAGCCATGGCGGCTGTCAGGGACGGGAAAAAGGAAGTTCCTTCAGCGGGGGTGATGACTATCTCGTCGGCGGACTGTTCGAGCACAGGCGATATGTTGTCGGCCAGGACCACGACTTTCGCTCCTCGCGAGTGGGCTTGGGCTGCGGCAATTACGGCGAGATCGTAGAGCCGCCAGTATGAACAAACAATGAGAACATCCCGCGACGTTATTTGCGAGATGTGATTGGCCACAGACGCCGGTCGATCGAGGAGTTCCCGCACGGGGTAGCCCGCGATCTGAATATTGTGGACAAGTGCATGTCCGACGGCCGAAAAACTTCCCTGAGCTGTGACATAAATACTTTCCGCCTCTGCGATGAGTTGAGCGATCCGCACTATCCGACCCTCGTCTGACTTCCTTAGGGACACGGCCAGAGAGTCGGCATCCTGGCGCAGCGAGGTCTGAAAGGGAGATCCACCGACCACGTGAGCGTCGGACACCTCCAACACCGACAGGTGGGCGATATGTCGCGCACGCAGGTCCCGTTGAAAATCCGGCCAACCACCGTAACCGAAGCGCTGCGCGGCCCGCGTCACGCTAGACACGCTCGTCTGAGCCAAATTAGCCAACTCCGCTGCGGGCATGAAGCTGGCTTTGGCCGGCTCCCGGACGATGAGGTTGAAAAGTTGCTGGGCGCTGGTCCCCAAGCCTTTCGCTGGCAGCAGCGACCGCAACCAGTCTTCCACCGAGTCCTGATCCTCATCATCCGGCGTGTGCGACATATTGCTAGTCAATGTCCGCGCCCCTCCTTCTGCAAAGAAACTTGCAATCGACTATTGCCTGCACTTAGCTTTGCACATTAGTGTGACCTTCACCACCTACACAGGCACTGCATCATCACACTAGCTCTGAAGGAGACCCGAGTGTCACTGACCGCAAGGCTCGACCGGCTGCCACTGAGCAAGCCGCATTACTTATTGCTTCTTATTGGGGGCCTCGGCTACACCTTCGACGGAATGGACGCCGCAGTAGTTGCTTTTCTCATGCCGGCGGTCAAAGGCTTCTTCGCTTTGAGCAACAGCCAACTCGGCCTGGTGGCCTCGGCCGCACCCTTCGGTTTCCTCTTTGGAGCCGCCTTTGCCGGTGTTCTCGGAGACAGGATAGGACGAAAAAAGGTCATGATGCTGGCGTTGGCGGTCTACGCCGTCGCCTCGTTGGTCGCCGCCGTTTCCTGGAACTTCGAAATCTTCCTCATTGCGCGCGTTATTGCAGGGGCCGGGGCCGGCGCAGAGAGCGCAATCATTGCACCGTTCCTCTCGGAATTCGTCCCCAGCAGCCGTCGAGGTTGGTTCGTCGGGGCCTTGGCCGGGTTTTTCTCCTTTGGATTCGTTAGTGCGGCCCTCATCGGCTTGACAGTTGTGCCCCTCCCGGAAGGCTGGCGATGGGCCCAGGTCATCACCTTCCTGCCCATCCTGCTACTTCTGTGGTGGCGACGGTCGCTACCGGAGTCGCCGCGGTTCCTCATTAACGTAGGCAAGGACGCCGAGGCGGAGCGCGTCGTACTGAATTTCGAAAAGCGCGTGCAGAGAGCCACGGGCGCGGACCTGCCTCCGGTCGATCCTGACCACGCAGAAGAGCCAGAGCCGGTGAAGTTTTCCCTGGGCAAGGCTCTTAGGTTCCTGTGGGGCCCGAGAATGTGGCGGATCACGGTGGTTACGTGGCTGATTTGGTTTGTAATCACCTTCTCTTATTACGGTTTCTTCTCGTGGATCCCCACGCTGCTGGTAAGCAAGGGTCTGACCGTTACCACCAGTTTTACGTTCTCGCTCTATATCTACTTGGCCCAGATTCCCGGATATTTCAGTGCCGCCTGGCTGAACGAGAAGTTGGACCGCAAGAACACTATTGCTATTTACCTCGTCGGCTCAGCCATCAGCGCTTACTGGCTGAGCACCATGACGGACCCGGTCTGGATAACCGTGTCGGGCATGTTCTTGTCCTTCTTCCTTAACGGCACCTATGCAGGTCTCTACGCCTACACGCCGGAAGTCTTCCCAACGTGGCTGCGCGCGACCGGCGTCGGACTCAGCTCCTCCTTCGGTCGAATCGGATCGATAACGGCACCCTTAATCATCGGCTTCTTCGCCACCCAATGGGGTTTCGCCGGAGTCTTCGGCATGACCACGGCGGTCCTGGCCGTCGGCGTCGTCTGCACTCTATTGTTCGCCGTCCGAACTGCCGGACGCTCCCTAGAAGACATCACAATCACGGAAACGGCTATGGAACCCGTGGGAGCCCGCAATGAATGAGTATGAAATCGCTTCCCTCGAATCCCTTTATAAAGTGGTGCAGGAGCAACTGGGCGTAAGGCTGTTCACTGTTCTCGTGTTCAGAGACGACGGTGCGGTGATGGAGCGGATCTTCTCTTCCCATCCGGCTGAATACCCTCCGGGAGGACGTAAGGTCGTTGCTCAAGACGTCGCCCCTGACTGGCTGGCGGCCTGCCTGACAGAGCAAGTGCCGTTTTTCGGGCGGACGCCCGAAGATGTGGACCGGATCTTCAAGGACTCGGAGTTGATTCGCAGTCTCGGTTGCGGCTCCATCATCAACGCGCCCATTGTCGACCGGGGTACCACGGTCGCGGCACTGAACATACTCGATGCGACGGGCACCTATACGGACGACGACGTCGCTACCGCCGTCGAAATAGCACGCCGCAGCAAGAACATGATCCTGGAGGCGATCAAGGAAAAATGACTGAACGTAACTTGCTTATCAAAAATGCCACTTACCTCGACGTAATTGAAGGTGTCTACCGGAAAGGCGACCTAAGAGTAAGTGAAGGCGTAATCTCCGAAATAGGCGAAAGCCTCACCAGCGACGGGGCTGCCCAGGAATTGGACGCCAATCAGAGGTTTGTCCTGCCCGGACTCATCGACTGCCACGTGCACGTGACGGCAGCTACGGCAGATCTTGGCCAGCTCGGGGAGTGGTCACCAAACTATGCCGCTCTCAACACTGCCAAGATTATGGGAGCGATGCTGGACCGTGGGTTCACCACGGTACGGGATGCGGCGGGCGCGGACTTCGGCCTTCACGACGCGCAGGCCGACGGCCTACTTCGCGGGCCAAGGCTATTCTTCGGCGGAAAAGCGCTGTCTCAGACCGGCGGCCACGGTGATCCCCGTCCGCGCGGTCGCCACGCACACGACGGGCACTACTGCGCCCCCCACATTGGCAGGATCGCCGACGGCGTGGACGCTGTCCGTCTTGCCGTAAGGGACGAGTTGCGCAAAGGCGCGCACCACATCAAGATCATGGTTGGCGGCGGCGTAGCCTCACCGACCGACCGGATCGATTCCACCCAGTACTCGATTTCAGAAATCGAAGCGGCTGTGGAAGAAGCCGACGCCGCGAACCGGTACGTTACGGCCCATGCCTACACCGGTCGTGCCATCAACCGCGCTTTGCGTGCCGGCGTGCGGGGAATCGAACATGGGAACCTACTGGACGACGAATCCCTGGAATTGTTCAAAGAACACCAGGCGTTCCTGACGATGACCTTGGTGACCTACTGGGCTTTGGAGCGGGAAGGCCGGGATTTCGGGCTGTCCCAGGAGAACTGGGAGAAGGTCGCATCCGTGCTGGACGGCGGCTCCGAGGCCCTTGGCAAAGCTCACCAAGCAGGAGTCAACCTAGCCTACGGAACCGACCTTCTGGGCGGCATGCACCGCTATCAGGCGAAGGAGTTTGCTATCCGGGGCAAGATCATTCCGGCAATAGACGTCATACGCAGTGCGACTGTCAATGCGGCCGCTTTGCTCCAGCGCGAGGGTGACCTTGGCGTGATCGCGGCGGGCGCAGCCGGTGACTTCATCATCACGAAGGAAGACCCAATGAAGGACTTGGACATCCTGGCTGAAAGCCGGCTGGACTTTGTCATCCAGCAAGGGGAGATCGTCAGCTCACCTGGCGCCGACGACTGACTCGACGTCAAATGACCACAGAGAGAGCGGCCCGGGCCTCTGCCCTGGGCCGCTCTCTCCCTTTTCTTGAGCGCCAATAGCTCCTCTATCTACAAGAGGGGGAGGCCCGAGGCGCGCAGATGGACAGGCTACCTAGTCTGAAGGATGACCATTTGGACTCTGCAATTCCGCGATAGCTGGGGTCCGTGCGTTCCTGACTGCGGACAGGCAGGCCAGCGAACCGCCAACTAGCCTCCGACCTCACAGAGAAAGAGGGAGGGGACAGGGACGACCTAAAAGTCCCAGTCGTCATCCTCAGTATTAACAGCCTTGCCAATCACATAGCTCGACCCCGACCCCGAGAAGAAGTCGTGGTTCTCGTCAGCGTTCGGCGACAGGGCCGACAGGATCGCCGGGTTCACGTCGGTGACGGAGGCCGGGAACATGGCCTCGTAGCCCAGGTTCATCAGGGCCTTGTTGGCGTTGTAGTGCAGGAACTTCTTGACGTCCTCGGCCAGGCCGACGGAGTCGTAAAGGTCGTGCGTGTACTGGACTTCGTTTTCGTACAGCTCGAACAGCAGCTCGAAGGTGTAGTCCTTGATCTCCTGCTTACGCTCCTCGGACAGGCCTTCCAGGCCCTTCTGGAACTTGTAGCCGATGTAGTAGCCGTGGACGGCCTCGTCGCGGATGATCAGGCGGATCAGGTCGGCCGTGTTCGTCAGCTTGGCCCGGGAGGACCAGTACATCGGCAGGTAGAAGCCCGAGTAGAACAGGAAGCTCTCCAGCAGCGTCGAGGCCACCTTGCGCTTCAGGGGATCGTCGCCCTGGTAGTAATCCATGACGATCTGGGCCTTCTTCTGCAGGTTCACGTTTTCGGTGGACCAGCGGAATGCCTCGTCGATCTCCTTCGTGGAGGCCAGCGTGGAGAAGATGGAGGAGTAGCTCTTGGCGTGCACGGACTCCATGAACGCGATGTTCGTGTAGACGGCCTCTTCGTGCGGGGTGATCGCATCCGGAATCAGCGAGACGGCGCCGACAGTGCCCTGGATGGTGTCCAGCAGGGTCAAACCGGTGAAGACGCGCATGGTCAGCTGCTGCTCGTCCGGGGTCAGCGTCGCCCACGACTGGACGTCGTTGGACAGCGGGATCTTCTCCGGCAGCCAGAAGTTGTTGACCAGGCGGTTCCAAACGTCCACGTCCTTGTCGTCCTGGATGCGGTTCCAGTTGATCGCCTCGACGTGGGTGAGAAGCTTTACTTTTTCTGTCATGACTCCGACTCGCTTTCTGAAGAGAGACTGGGTTTGGCTGAGTCCTCGACGCAATAGTTGCAGTCGGCTTTCTCAATGCCTTTATTGGTGTGATGTCTGGTGTGGGCGCTGCGCTGGCTGGAAGGCATCGGACGGCCCTTCCGTACTGCTGACATTTTCGCACGGGTTTCAGGGCTGGCCTTCTTCCCGAAGTTCGGGTTGCCGGCACCCTTCTTGGCTTCTGAAAGTGCTTCCCGCGTTTCTTCACTGACCGAGTGTCCAAACCCAGGATGCTCAGCGCCGAACTTGCCGAAGTTTGGGTTGTCCGGGCCCGAATGCGTTCCCTTCCGGTCCGCTGCCCATTTCAGACGCTGCTCGGTGCTGTGCTTACCGCCGTAGAACGGATTGGCAGAACCTGGCCGGCTGAGCCCCTTTCGCCCCGTTGACCTCAACCGGGCGGCTTCACGCTGTTCTTCGGTCCAGACGACGCCGGTCGGCCCCAGGCCGCCAGCCGCAAGGTTCAGCAGGCGGTCCCCTTCACGCCGCAGGTAGCTGATCCACTCAATCTCGGCCTGTCCCAGTTCGGGCAAACCCTCGATCCAGTCCAACTCGTCCGCGATGACGTCCGCCGGGTCTTGCTTTCGGAGCCAATCGTAGAACGGCGTTTTGCGCCCCTCGACGGCCACCCGGAAGTGCTGATGGAAACGACGACTGGCCGTCTTCGTCGTGATACCGACATAGCGGTACTCGACCTCCCGCCGAAGCCGGATGCCGTAGACCAAGCCGCCCGTCGCCGTCGTCGTTTCCATCATTTCAGCCGATTACCAGAATCAACCGATTTCGGTTACAACATACATGAAACACAGTTGTCCACCTCAGTCCCTTCCAGCGCGAGCTGGCGGAGACGGATGTAGTAGATGGTCTTGATGCCCTTCTTCCAGGCGTAGATCTGGGCCTTGTTGATGTCGCGCGTGGTGGCGGTGTCTTTGAAGAACAGCGTCAGGGAAAGGCCCTGGTCCACGTGCTGCGTGGCCGCGGCGTAGGTGTCGATGACCTTCTCGTAGCCGATCTCGTACGCGTCCTGGTAGTACTCCAGGTTGTCGTTCGTCAGGTACGGCGCCGGGTAGTACACGCGGCCCAGCTTGCCTTCCTTGCGGATCTCGATCTTGGACGCCACCGGGTGGATCGAGGAGGTGGAGTTGTTGATGTAGGAGATCGAGCCGGTCGGCGGCACAGCCTGCAGGTTCTGGTTGTAAATGCCGTGCTCCATGACGGAGGCCTTCAGCTCGCGCCAGTCATCCTGCGTGGGGATGTGGATGTTCTTGAACAGCTCCGCGACCTTCTCGGTCTGCGGGACCCATTCCTGGTTCGTGTACTTGTCGAAGAACTCGCCGGACGCGTACTTGGACTTCTCGAAGCCGCCGAAGGTCTGGCCGGTCTGGATGGCCAGCCGGTTGGAGGCGCGGACCGCGTGGAACACGACCGAGTAGAAGTAGATGTTGGTGAAGTCCAGGCCCTCTTCGGAACCGTAGTGGACCCGCTCGCGGGCCAGGTAGCCGTGCAGGTTCATCTGTCCGAGGCCGATCGCGTGGCTCTGGTCGTTGCCGCGGGCAATCGAGGGCACCGAGGTGATGTTGGACATGTCAGACACTGCGGAGAGGGACCGGATGGCCGTCTCGATGGTCAGGCCGAAGTCCGGCGAGTCCATGGTCTTGGCGATGTTCAGCGAGCCCAGGTTGCAGGAGATGTCCTTGCCGGTCTGGTCGTAGGACAGGTCATCGTGGTACGTGGTGGGCTGGGAGACCTGGAGGATCTCGGAGCACAGGTTGGACATAATGATCTTGCCGTCGATCGGGTTTTCCCGGTTCACGGTGTCCTCGAACATGATGTACGGGTAGCCGGATTCGAACTGGATCTCCGCGAGGGTCTGGAAGAACTCGCGGGCCTTGATCTTGGTCTTCTTGATCCGGGAATCGTCCACCATCTCGTAGTACTTCTCGGTGACCGAGACGTCGGAGAACGGCATGCCGTAGACCTTTTCGACGTCGTACGGCGAGAACAGGTACATGTCCTCGTCCTTCTTGGCCAGCTCGAAGGTGATGTCCGGGATGACGACGCCGAGGGAGAGGGTCTTGATGCGGATCTTCTCGTCCGCGTTCTCGCGCTTGGTGTCCAGGAAGCGGTAGATGTCCGGGTGGTGCGCGTGCAGGTACACGGCGCCGGCACCCTGGCGGGCACCGAGCTGGTTGGCGTAGGAGAAGCTGTCCTCGAGGAGCTTCATCACGGGGATGACGCCGGAGGACTGGTTCTCGATCTGCTTGATCGGTGCGCCGACCTCGCGGATGTTGGTCAGCGCGAACGCCACGCCGCCGCCGCGCTTGGACAGCTGCAGCGCGGAGTTGATGGACCGGCCGATCGACTCCATGTTGTCTTCGATGCGGAGCAGGAAGCAGGAGACCAGCTCGCCGCGCTGGCGCTTGCCGGCGTTCAGGAACGTCGGGGTGGCCGGCTGGAAGCGGCCCTCGATGATCTCGTCCACCATCTGGGTGGCGAGCTGCTCGTCGCCGCGGGCCAGGTGCAGGGCCACCATGCAGACGCGGTCCTCGTAGCGCTCCAGGAAGCGCTTTCCGTCAAAGGTCTTCAGCGTGTAGGAGGTGTAGAACTTGAACGCGCCGAGGAACGTCTCGAAGCGGAACTTCTTCTTGTAGGCGCGGTTGTAGAGCTCGCGGATGAAGTTCATCGTGTACTGGTCGAGGGTTTCGCGCTCGTAGTACTCGTTCTTGACGAGGTAGTCGAGCTTTTCCTCGAGGTCGTGGAAGAACACGGTGTTGTTGTTCACGTGCTGCAGGAAGTACTGGTGCGCGGCCTCGCGGTCGGCCTCGAACTGGATCTCCCCGTTCGGACCGTAGAGGTTCAGCATGGCGTTGAGCTCGTGGTAGCCCAAGCCCTGGTACGCGGCCGGCATGGCCGGCTTCTCACCGGGGACCGTGTGCTTCTCGACGTGCTTTTCGACGGCGGGCGCGCCGCTCCGGGTTACTTCTGTGCCTGCGACAGTCGTGTCCAAAATTCTTCCAATCCTTGTTGTACTCGGCTGACGACTTCCGGCGTCCCCATGAGTTCGAAACGATATAGGTGCGGGACCCGGCATTTCGCGGCGATGATGTCGCCGGCCATGCAGTAGTTGTCCCCAAAGTTCGTGTTGCCCGCCCCGATCACTCCACGGAGCTGTTGCCGGTTCCTCGGATCGTTCAGAAAGCGGATGACCTGCTTCGGAACGGATCCCTCTCCCCCGGTGCCCCCGTAGGTGGGAAGCACCAGCACGTAGGGTTCGGTCGCCACCAGCGCGGAATCCCTCGCGTGGAGGGGGATCCGGGCGGCGTCGACGCCCAGCTTCGCAACGAACCGTGCCGTGTTCTCCGACGTGGAGGAGAAGTAGATGAGGTGGCTGTTGGTGGTCCGCGCAGCGTCCGACGCCGGGAGGGCGGCGGGTGCCGTTGCAACAGCTGCCATGGGAGTCACCTCATTTCGAGCAGTGTTTCAGGCTACGGCGACGGAGTACGCCTGCGCCAGTTCTTCGATCTTGTCCGGGCGGAAACCGGACCAGTGGTCCTGGTCCGTGACGACGACCGGGGCCTGCATGTAGCCCAGGGCCTTCAGGCGTTCGAGGGCATCCCCGTCCTGCGAGATGTCGACGCTCTGGTAGGTGATGCCCTTCTTATCCAGCGCGCGGTAGGTCGCGTTGCACTGAACACAGGCCGGCTTCGTGTAAACCGTAACGGTCATGGTCCCTGTCCCCTTTGTTGAAATCTTCTGAGCTGAGTCTCTTGTCCAGCGTCGTTGGTCTAGCGTCGGTTGTCAGCCGTGTCGGTGGCCGATCCGGGTCAGGAATCCTTATCCGTTACTGGCCTTGCCTGGCGGTCTCTGCCGCTCTGCTGGAACTGTATGTCGATACTACATGTAGTGCAAGAGCCGGATGTGGACCCCAAGATGATGTATTACAAGTATGTCATTTAATGCACCGTTAATCCACAGGCGAGGGCCCTCAAAATGTCCGGATTCCAGCCATTTTCGAGGACGAAATCCACACCCTGTGGAGTGGCTATGCACAATTATTTCCCCTGCGTGTCGGTCCGTGGACGGCGTGTCGCACCAGGCCGTGGCAGTGGCGCCAAACACCAGATGTGGTGTCCGGGCACACGAAAAGGCGGACACCTGGGGTGCCCGCCTTGAACGATCGCGATTTTTCTAGCCCGGTAATCCCCGGGCCCTCAGGCCACCGGCCCGGCACCGGTCTCAGGCCGGCTGCAGAGGATCTGTTCCACGCCCATCCGGCGCTCGGCAAAGCTTCGCAGCGCGCCCACGAGGTAGAGCCTCCACACGCGGGCGATCTCCTCGCCCATCATCTCTACTGCGGCGTCATAGTTTTCCTCGAACTTCGCGTACCAGGCCTCGAGGGTGTGCACGTAGTCACGGCGCATGCCCTGGACCCCCTCGACCTCGAGGCCTGCCTCCTCGAGGAAGCCCAGGGTCTCCCCCACCGGGCGCATGTGCATGTCCGGGGCGATGAAGGACTCGATGAACGGGCCGCCGCCGGGGTGCTTGCCGCGCCGGGACATCTGCTGGACCAGGACCCGGCCGCCGGGCCGGACGTTGTTGAACAGTGCCCCGGCATAGACGGGGTAGTTCCGCTGGCCGACGTGCTCGCCCATCTCGAGGGAGGCGACGGCGTCGAACGGCCCGTCCGGGATCTCCCGGTAGTCCTGGACCCGGATCTCCACGTGCCCCTCGAGGCCGCGTTCTGTGATGCGGGCATCGATGAACGATTTCTGCTCGACGGACAGGGTGACCCCGACGACGTCGGCGCCGTAGTGCTGCGCGGCGTGCAGGCTCAGCGAGCCCCACCCGCAGCCGACGTCGAGCATTCGCATGCCCGGCTTGAGTCCGATCTTGCGGCAGACCAGGTCCAGCTTGTCCCGCTGGGCGTCCTCGAGCCCGTACCCGGGCGAGGAGTCGGTCCAGTAGGCGCTGGAGTACGCCATCTGCGGATCCAGGATCAGGGCGTAGAAATCGTTGCTGAGATCGTAGTGGTGGCTGATCGCCGCGCGGTCCCGGATCAGGCTGTGCAGCCGGCCCCTGACCCGGGCCTGGCTGGCCGGCGGCTGGGGCGGGGCGCCCAGCGCTCCGGCGGCCCGTGCGATCCTGCCCACGCCGGCCAGGACAGCCGGCGTGGGCCGGATGCCGGCGAGTCCGCGGTCCCGGACCACCTTCCAGAGGTGTACGAGGGCGGAGTTGAGGTCACCGTCGACGTCCAGCTCACCGGTGACGTAGGCCTGGGCGGCGCCCAGCTCCCCCGGCGCCCAGAGCAGGCGCCGGATCGCGTCCGGTGACTTGAGCCGCACGACCGGCGCCCCGGCCGGGCCGGCCTCGCTGCCGTCCCAGACCACGAGCCGCACGGGGAGCTCCCCGCCGACCACCGGGCGCAGGACCTCCGCGACGGTGTCCGCGAGCGGGGCGGTCATACTGCCGTTCCCTGGGATGCTCCCTGGGATGCGTGGCCCGCGGAGGACGCCCGGTCGAGTACAATCTGCTGGACGTTGAGGTAGCCGGTCTCGAACCCTGCACGGGAGTAGCACAGGTAGAACAGCCACATGCGCTGGAAGATGGGGTCAAAGCCCAGCGCTCCGACGTCCCCGGCGCGGGCCATGAAACGTTCCTCCCAGAGGCGCAGGGTCTGCGCGTAGTGTTCGCCCATGGCGAGTCGTTCCCGGACACGCAGTCCGGTCTGCTTTTCGGTGATGTCCTCAATGGCGCGCACGGACGGGATGACGCCGCCCGGGAAGATGTACTTGTGCACCCACGTGTAGCTCGTGCGGGTGGCGATCAGCCGGTCGTGCGCGATCGTGATGGCCTGGATGGCCACCTTGCCGCCGGGCGCGAGGACCCGCTCGATCGTCTGGAAGTACGTGGCCCAGTATTCGTAACCGACGGCCTCGATCATTTCGACCGACACGACGGCGTCGTACTCCCCTTCCACCGCGCGGTAGTCCTTCAGCTCGATCGTGACGGCATCGGCGTAGCCGGCCTCGGCCACACGCTGGCGGGCCAGCTCCTGCTGCTCGCTGGAGAGGGTCACGGAGTAGACGGTCGCGCCGCGGGCCGCAGCACGCAGGGCCAGTTCGCCCCAGCCCGTGCCGATTTCCAGGACTCGGGTGCCTTCCTTGACGCCGGCCTTGTCCAGGAGACGGTCGATCTTCGCCTGCTGGGCGGCGGCGAGGCCGTCCCAGGCCACGTTCCGCAGGGCGTCGCCGCTGTCCGGGAAGAGGGCGCTGGAGTACGTCATGGTGCTGTCGAGGAACGTCGCAAAGAGCTCGTTGGAGAGGTCGTAGTGCCGCGCGATGTTGGAGCGGGTGTTCTGCTCGGTGTTGCGTTCCTTGCGGGGCTGCCGCGGCAGGTACAGGCCGCGCAGTTTCTGCAGCGGTTCCGGCACGAGCGTGCCGACGCGGGCAGCAAAGACTTCCATGACGGCGGTGAGGTCATCGGCGTCCCAGTCCCCGGCCATGTAGGACTCCCCCAGGCCGATCAGTCCGCCGTCGCCGAGCCGGGCAGCGAAGGCGTCCGGCCGGTTCATGGTCATGACGGGGTAGGCGTGGCCCGGGATGGCGGCCTTGCCGAGCACGGTGCCGTCGGGGAAGCGGACTTCCAGCGGCAGGCTGCGGACGGCAGCCCGGAAGATGGCGTCCGCGGCGCGGCCGGCCACGCGGGCCTTGAGGCTCGAGGGCACCGTGGCGATGCTGGGCCAGATGGCGGCGTCAACGGTGACGGGCGGCTGGGGAACGGTGTAGGGGACCCGGCCGGCGGGGGCCGGGCCCTGTGCCCGGCCCGCGGAGGACCCGGTCGCTTCGGTCATTGTCACTGAACTGCCTCCTGTGAGGGGTGGTGTGGTTTTTTGAAGATGGGCAGCCTGCGTGCCCAAAGCCTGATGCCCTGCCAGCGGATCTGCGCGGAGACCCGCAATGGGGCGAGCGGGACGGCGAGCGCCGCGGCCAGGATGTTCCGGACGGTCGCCTCGCGGCGTTCGCCGTCCATGGTGGCGATGAAGGGCTTGTGCCCTTCCCGCTCCAGGACGATCGAGACCGCCAGCCGTTCGCCGGGTTCCGGGAGCTTCATTTGGTACTGGCCCTCGACGTCGTTGAACGGCGAGACGTAGAACGCCTTCGGGACGCTGGCCCGTCCGGCGTCGTCGGTTTCCAGGAGGTAGCAGTGCCGTTCGCCGTAGGTGTTGTGGACCTCGGCGATCACGCATCGAAGTTGCCCCGCGCTGTCGTGGCACCAGAAGAGGGTCAGCGGATTGAACACGTGCCCGAAGACCCGGGCGCTGGCCAGCATGGTGATCCGGCCGCCATCGAGCCCGATCCCCTGCGTGGCGAGGAACCGTTCAACGTTTTCGCGGAGGGTCCCGTCGGGGTCGCCCAGATGGTCCGCAACCCGGAAGCCGGCGAGCGGCTTCAGGAGGCGCGGCAGCCTGGGGAGATGGTCGACGTCGACGTACCAGCCGTAACTGCGGTAGGTAAAGGCGTTCCTGAGCGGCGTGCGCCGCACATGCCCTATGGAGGTGCGGTAGATGGCAGCCGGGGCGCTCATGGGCCCTCCGCAGCGACGCTTTGCAGGTCCGGGTCGATCGAGACGGCAGCAATAGTGGCCGGAACCCGGTCCCAGTCCCGTCCCAGCCGGGCGGCGGCCTTCACGCCGGACAGGGCGCCGTCCTCGTGGAAACCCCAGCCGTGGTAGGCCCCGGCAAAGGCCAGGCGGGTATCGCCGAGCCCGAGGATCTGCTGCTGGGCCTTCAGCGACTCCGGGGTGTACTGCGGGTGCTCGTAGACCATCCGGTCCAGGACGGTGCCGTCCCCGATGAGCCCGGATTCGCCGAGACTGACGATGTAGCGCCGGCCGTCCGCCGGTTCGAGCCGCTGCAGCCGGGTCATGTCGTAGCTGACCAGTACCTTGTCCGGCCGGGCGTCGCAGGACGGGAGCCGGTAGTTCCAGGACGCCCTGGCGTTGGCACTGGCCGGCAGCACGGCCTCGTCGCGGTGGAAGACGGTGTGATTGACGGAGTAGGGCATGCCGGCCAGGGCCTCGCGCTCGGCGGGTGAGGCGTCCGAAAGCATGCGCAGCGCCTGCTCCGGGTGGGTGGCGATCACGACGGAGTCGAAGTGCTCCGTACTGAAGCGGCCCGTTCCGAGCTGCGTGGTCAGTTCCACCCCGTCAGCATGGCGTCGGACCCCGGTGACGGGGGTGGAGAGCCGGACATCGGGCAGGGTGGCGGCCAGCTTGTCGACGTAGCTGCGTGAGCCGCCCTTGACGGTCCGCCACTGGGGCGAGCCGCTGACGCCGAGGAGCCCGTGGTGGCCCAGGAACGTGAACAGGTAGCGGGCCGGGTAGGCCAGGGCGGTAGTCGGGTCGCAGGACCACACCGCGCTCACCACCGGCGTCATGAAGTGCGAGATGAAATAGGCGCTGAACTTCTCCCTGGCCAGGAAGTCGCCCAGCGTCAGCTCCGGCTCTCCGGTTCGGGACGGTGTTCCGGGCCCGGACGGCGTACCTGGGCGGGACGGCGTACCTGGGCGGGCGAGGAGGGCTCGGGCCCGGCGGTGGAAACGGGTGACTTCCAGCAGCATCAGCAGGTACCGGCCGCGCAGCAGGGTGGAGGGCCGGGGAATGATGCCGCGGCCCTTGGCCCGGGCGCCGGCGTATTCGAGGCCGCAGCCGTCGCAGCGTACGGACATGCTCATTTCCGATTCCTGCGTTTCGACCCCCAGCTCCGCGAAGAGCCGGAGCAGCGTGGGGTAGGTGCGCTCGTTGTGGACGATGAAGCCGGTGTCCACGCCGAGCGTGGAGCCGCCCGCCTGCGGCACGTCGTGGGTGTGGGCGTGGCCGCCGAGCCGGGAATCGGCCTCGAAGAGCGTCACCCGGTCCTGCCCGTTGAGCACGTAGGCAGCGGTCAGGCCCGCCACGCCACTGCCGATGACGGCTACCCGCCGGCCCTCCGGAACCCCTGCTGCTTGCGACACTTTTTCTACTCCTGTTGCTTGGCCTGGCTCGTCCTGGTGAATTCTCTTATGGGCAATTCGAAACCAAGGGGCGGACGGATGAGTGTTAATTCAAAGCGGCCGCCTTCAGGGATTGTCCGTCATGTTTGCCGCCCAGCCCCGGAGACATTCCGCAGGTATGCCGCAGCGCACACCGCGCCGCCCGGATATGCCAGAATGAAGCGGGTTTCCGGTCCGCCATGCGCGGCGCGGCAAGCATTCCCACCAGTCGAAGGGCAGCCCTTGATTAACCCCGTCCATCTGCGGACCCTCGTTGAAGTGATCCGGCTGGGCTCCTTCGCGGCAGCGGCGGGCCGCCTCGGCTACACGGCGTCGGCAGTGTCCCAGCAGATGTCCGCCCTTGAACGCGATACCGGGGTCACGCTCTTCCAGCGTTCGGCCCGCAGCATCCAGCCCACGGACGCCGCAATGGTCATGATGCGCCACGCCGCCAAGGTCCTTACCGACATCGAGGCCCTCATGGCCGCGGCCTCCCGGACGCAGGACTCCACCAGCCAGGAACTCCGCCTGGGCATCTTTCCCAGCCTCGCCACGTATGTCCTGCCGCGGATACTGCAAAACCCTGCCTGGAAGAAGCTTGGCATCGACCTGCGCGTGTCCGTGGCCGAGCCTGCCCAAACCATTCAAGGGCTGCGCACCGGCGGCGATCTGGACGTGGCCCTCGTCTACCAGGTGGGCCAGTCCGGCCTGGCGTGGCCGCACACCGTGAACCGGCAGTGGATCGGCGACGACGACTTCCGGGTGGTGCTGCCCGCGGCCTGGGGCATCGGTACGAACTCGAAGGTGGCCGCGGACCATTTGTCCGACATGCCGTGGATTGTCCACCACCCGGGCACGAGCGATGCCACCGTGATCGAACGGCTGTTCGCCAGCTGCAACCTGCACCCGCGGGTAGTGGCGTACAGCGACGACTTCCACGCCAGCCTGGAGATGGCGGCGGCCGGCCTGGGTGCGGCCCTGGTCCCGGAACTCGCGCTCCTGCACCGCCCGGCCGGCGTCGTGGTACTCGACGTTCCCGAGATCCGGCTGGCCCGGAACGTCTTTGCCCTGCTGATCAATGAGAAGCAGACGGCGCAGGTCCAGCTGTTCGTCGAACTGCTCGCCGACACCATGCACAAGCTCGGGGGTTCCGTTGCGGGCACGGATCGATAAGGATGGGGTCCATGACTGCTACCTATTCAGCCTCCGCCCGCGTCGCCTCGGACAAGCCGGAAGAAGTGGCGGCCGCAGTCCGCGCCGCCACGGAGGAACTTCGCGAGACCCTTCGGCGGCATCAGATCGAGGCGAGCTTTGAAGACATTGCCCTGCTCGGGCACTCGGAATCCTGGGACGGCGAAGGCCAGCGGTGGGTCCACGTCGACTGGGACGCCGAAAAAGGCGCGTAAGCCACGCAAGCAAAGGAGGAACGCAATGGGCATCCAACTGAACAAGGCCGCTCTGAAGCACGCACGGCAACTGATCAGGGACGGCAAAGCCACCCGCGACGTCCGCGATGACTGGAGCGAACACGCCCCCGACGCCGGCCGGGAAAACACGTTCATCGACAACCATGGCTACGCCGAGTACGGCACCTGGCACCTCGGTGAAGACGATGACAAGACGCCGGAGACCAAGGGCCGCTACAGCTTTCCGTTCGGCGACTTCCGCCGGCTGCACCGCTGCGCCATCATTGCCGCGGAAAGCCGGGCTGCCCAAAACAGCCACGATGACATCGCCGCGGCCGCCAAGTCCCTCCTGGCGGAGCTGGACAAGGACTGAAGCTATTCACCGCCGGCTTCGGCGGCGTCCTCAATCCGCTTACGCTGGCGCTCGATTTCCTTCTCGCCCTCGTTCTCGGCGTCGTAGAGCTTCTCGTTGCTGACTTTGAGCTCGAGCATGAGGGCGTCAAGCTTTACGTGCAGGGCCGCGGTGTCCCTGTTCTGGGTGTTCTGGATGATGAACACCATCAGGAACGTCACGATCGTGGTGCTGGTGTTGATGACCAGTTGCCAGGTATCGGAGAACCCGAGCAGAGGGCCGGTGCACGCCCACACAATCAGTGCCGCGACGGCCGCCGCAAACACCCAGGCGTGCCCGAGGACTTTGGCGGTCTTGGTCGTAAACCGCGTGAAAAAGTCCGGCCTGTCATCCTGGCCAGTGGCTGCCATACCGACCTCCTAGTAGGTGAAGTACCCGGGACTTCGGTCCCTCACCAGCACTCTAGACCTCAAAGAACGACGCGACTCCGCAGCAACGTGAGAGCTCTGGTGACCGGCTCCCGCGGCCGCCGGGGACTGTGAACGCGTGCTGGGATCCGCGGCTGTGATCCGGTGCTGAGCCGTTCAGCGCTTCCGCAGCCGGCCGGCCGGTGACACGAGGGCGCTGATGATCCGATGCTTGACCTTGTTATAGGGCGGGTAGATCAGTTCCAGGGTCTCCGGCCACAGCGGTTTGGCCAGGGTGGGACGCTCATGCGAGAACGTCCGCACCGAATGTTCCCCGTGGTAGGCGCCCAGTCCGCTCCCGCCGACACCGCCGAACGGCAGCCCCGGGACCAGCAGGTGCGCCGCCGGAACGTCGAAGCACAGCGCCCCGGAGGAGGTCTGTGCGGCGAAGGCGCGCCGGGTGTCGGCGTCGTCGCTGAACACGTACAGCGCAAGGGGCTTCGCGCGGGCGTTGATCATCCGGATGGCCTCATCACGTCCGCTGACCGGCACCAGCGGAAGCAGCGGGCCGAAGATTTCCTCGTCCATGACCGCGTCCCCCGGCGCCGGACGCAGCAGCGTCGGCGCAAAGTAGCGGGTGGCGGCGTCGCGCTGTCCGCCGTGGACCACGGTGCTGCCGTCGGCCAGCTCGGCGAGCCGCCGGAAGTGGCGGTCATCGATGATCCGGCCGTAGGACTCACTCCGGGCGGGATCCGCGCCGAAAAGTTCCGAGATGGCCCCCGCCAGCTCGCGTTCCAGGGGTTCGAGCACCTCGGGCGCGGCCAGGACATAGTCCGGCGCCACACAGGTCTGTCCGGCGTTCATGAACCTGCCCCAGGCGATCCGTTTCGCGGCCTTGGCCAGGTCCGTCGAGGCATCGACGTAGGCGGGGGACTTGCCGCCCAGCTCCAGCGTCACGGGGGTCAGGTTCTCCGCGGCCGCCCGCATCACCGCCTTGGCCGCTCCCGGGCCGCCGGTGTAGAAGATGTGGTCGAAGCGCTGGGCCAGCAGCGCCGTGGTCTCGGGGATGCCCCCCTCGACAACCTCCGCGGCGCCGGGCAGGTATTCCGGAATCCAGCGGGCCAGGGCCGCCGAGGTGGCCGGGGCGTGCTCGCTGGGCTTGACCACCACGGTGTTCCCGGCGGCCAGGGCGCCGGCCAGCGGCGAGAGCACCAGCTGCACCGGATAATTCCAGGGTCCGATCACCAGCACCACGCCCAGCGGAGTGAGCTCGGTCCAGGCGCGGGCCGGCTGCACGGCCAGCGGAACCGGCACGGGCCGGGGCCGCAGCCAGGCGGCGAGATGTCGTTCCAGGTGCGCGGCTTCGGCCGTGACAAAGCCGATTTCCGTCAGCTGGGCCTCGGTGCGGTGCTTGCCCAGGTCCCGGCCAAGGGCGTCCGCAAAGTCCGCGCGCCGTTCCACCAGCATGCGGCGCAGACTGCCTAATTGCGCCAGCCGCCAGGCCAGCGGACGCGTGGCCCCGGTGTCGAACAGTTCACGTGCGCGGGCGGTGGCGGGGGCTTCGGTCTGCATCCGATCAATGTACCGCCCGGGGGCCGCGGCAACGGTCCGGTACCGGATATAAAACCTTGGGAATGCTGGAATGGGCCGGTGTTGAGGACTATGTTGAAGATATGAGCAAGGTAGCGAGCCAGCACTTCGGAGAGATCGAGCTCAACCACGGGAGGGACCATAACTTCTCCGCCAAGCACGAACTGGCGGGGCAACTCCTGGAGCTTGACCTCAATGTCAACGCGCATGACCACTTCGATGAAGCTGCCATGCACAAAGTTGACTACCGCCTGCGCTTCCTGCCTGAACTTGTGGACCAGGTCCGCGAAATGATCGCCGAGGAGCTGGAGGAGGAAGGAACCAGCCCGCAGGAATACCGGCACTTCCACTGCAGCGCCATCAAGGAAGAGCACCTGCAGAAGGTCTTCGGCGTGCAGGACAAGAGCCAGCTGACCAACGAGGTCTTCCTCAAGGCCCTGAAGCTGGGCCACGTGGGCATCTTCCCCGGCCAGCCTGAGCGGTACTTCGTGCTCGACTTCACCCTCGGAGCGCATTTCACCGACGAAGTCCTGGTCGCCTCCGCGGACGAGGACGGCGTCGTGGACGACGAAATCCTCTGGGAATCCTGAACCTCCCGGCGACCCTGAATCGACTGCTCCGTTACCGCCCTTTTGAGCGCTCAAAACGGCGTCTGCTCAGCAATCGATGAGTAGAACGTACGACGGCGGGCGGCCACCTTAAGGTGACCGCCCGCCGTCGTACGTGGTTGAGCCGGCTTACTTGGCGGCTTCCAGCAGTTCCGCCCGGACCGTCCTGGTGGCGTGGACCAGGTTGCGCAGGGACTCCTCGGTCTCGGCGTAGCCGCGGGTCTTCAGGCCGCAGTCCGGGTTGACCCAGAGCTGGCGGGACGGGACGTGCTTGACGGCGGTACTGAGCAGCTCGGTGACTTCCTGCTCGCCCGGGACACGCGGCGAGTGGATGTCGTAGACGCCCGGCCCCACGCCGCGGCCGAACCCGTGGGATTCGAGGTCATGAACGACCTCCATGCGCGAGCGGGCGGCCTCGATTGAGGTGACGTCGGCGTCGAGGCCGTCGATTGCATCGATGATGGCGCCGAACTCCGAGTAGCACAGGTGCGTGTGGACCTGGGTGGCGTCCCCGGCGCCGGCCGTGGCCAGGCGGAAGGACTTCACCGACCAGTCCAGGTACGCGGCCTGGTCGGCCTTGCGCAGCGGCAGGAGCTCGCGCAGGGCGGGCTCGTCCACCTGGATGACCTTGATGCCGGTGGCTTCGAGGTCGGCGATTTCGTCGCGGAGCGCGAGGGCCACCTGGTTGGCCGTCTCACCGAGGGGCTGGTCGTCACGGACGAAGGACCACGCCAGGATCGTGACCGGACCGGTGAGCATGCCCTTCATCGGCTTGTTGGTCAGGGACTGCGCGTACCTGGCCCATTCGACCGTGATGGGGGCGCTGCGGGTGACATCGCCCCACAGGATCGACGGACGGGTGCAGCGCGAGCCGTAGGACTGGACCCAGCCGTGCACGGTGACGTCGAAACCTTCGAGGTTCTCGGCGAAGTACTGGACCATGTCGTTGCGCTCGGGCTCACCGTGGACAAGGACGTCGAAGCCGAGCTCCTCCTGCAGCTCAACGACGCGCTTGATCTCATTCTTCATGAGCTGCTCATACTGCTCCGTGGTGAGCTCGCCCTTGTTGGCGCGCGCCCGGGCCGTGCGGATCTCCGGGGTCTGCGGGAATGACCCGATGGTGGTGGTGGGCAGCGGCGGCAGGTGCAGCGCCTTCTCCTGGGCTGCTTCCCGGACCGCGTAGTCGGAGCGGTTGAAGTCCGCCGGGGTCAGGGCGGCGATGCGTGCCCGGACGTCGGCGCGGCGCACGCCTTCGGCCTCGTCGCGGGAGGCGATGATGCGCGTGGCTTCGTCGATGGCCGGCTGGACCGCTGCCTCATCGGTCAGCAGCCCTGCAAGGGTGACCACCTCGACGGCCTTCTGGTCGGCGAAGGCCAGCCAGCTGCGCAGCTGGGCGGAGAGCTGGGTTTCCTCGTCCACGTCGTGCGGGACATGCTGCGTGGAGGTGGAGGTGCTGATGGCGAGCTTGGTAACGGTCTTCTTCAGCTCGGCGATCTTGTCCGCCGAAGCCTGGAGGTCATTGCGCCAGATGTTGTGGCCGTCCACGACGCCGGCGACGAGGGTCTTGTTGCCCAGTGCTGCCAGTGCTTCGGCGGAAGGAACGGCACCCTTGAAGACATCGATGTGCAGGGCGTCGATGTTGGTGGCGGCGAGGGGTCCGGACTGGCCGTTCAGGGCACCGTACGGGGTGGAGACAAAAAGCTGCGGGCGGTTGGCCACGGAGGACAGGACCTCGTAGGAGCGCTCGACGGCGGCCTGGACTTCCTCGGCGGAGGTGTCCTGGTCCACCACGAGGGCGGGTTCGTCCAGCTGGACCCAGCTGGCGCCGGCGGCGGCAAGTTTCTCCAACAGGGCGGTGTACACGGGGAGGATGTCCTCAAGGCGGGACAGCGGGCTGAAGCCGGCCGGGGCGCCGTCGGAGGCCTTGCTCAGCAGCAGGAAGGTGACCGGGCCGACGATGTACGGGCGGGTTTCGACGCCGTTGGCGAGGGCGTAGGCGAATTCCTCGACGATCCGGGTGGAGGTCAGCGCGAACGTGGTCTCCGGCCCGATTTCCGGCACGAGGTAGTGGTAGTTGGTGTCGAACCACTTGGTCATTTCCAGCGGCTGCTGGTCCTTGGTGCCGCGGGCCAGCGTGAAGTAGCCGTCGATGTCCAGCTGGCCCCCGGCGCTGAGGAGGTTGCCGAACCGGGCCGGGACGGCGCCGAGGTGGGCGGCGGCGTCGAGGACCTGGTCGTAGTAGGAGAAGGTGCCCGGGACCGCGGCGGGTTCGGTCAGGCCCAGACCCTGGAGGCGCTGGGCGGTGCCGAGCTGGATCTTCCTGGCGGCGGCGTCCAGGGCGGCGGCGTCGATTGTGCCGGCCCAGTAGGCCTCCACGGCCTTTTTGAGTTCGCGGCGCCGGCCGATGCGCGGGTAGCCGAGGATCGAGGCTGCCGGGAACGGGGTGCTGGCGGTGTTCTTTTCAGTCATGGGAAGTCCTTGGGTGGTGGTGAGGGGTGGAAGTTGGCGGTGCTCAGCTGGCGAGCTGGCCGCGGAGGGCGGCGCGCCGTGCGTTCTGCACGGACGTGCGGCGGGGCCGGGGCAGCGCGAGTTTGTCCAGTACCTCGAGGGCGCTGGTGTGCTCGTTGAAGGTGTAGAGGTGCAGACCGGGGGCGCCGGCATCCAGTGCCGCGTTGGCCAGGTCCACAGTGGCGCTGACTCCGATCCGGTTCCGTTCGGCGTCGGTGTCCGCAGCAGCAAGCCGGGCCATGAGTTTCGGCTCCGGTTCCACCCCGGTCAGCTCGCCGAGGCGGGTGAGCCGGCGGATGCTCGTAAGCGGCATAACGCCCGGAATGATCGGGATGGTGACTCCGGCCCGGCGGGCGCGGGACAGGAGGTCCGCGTACTGCTCCGTGTGGAAGAAGACCTGGGTGATGGCGAAGTCGGCGCCGGAACGCTGCTTGGCCAGCAGCACCTCGACGTCGTGGGCCTCACTCGGGGATTCCGGGTGCCTCGTGGGGTAGGCGGCGACGCCGACGGCCACCTTGCCGGCGCACAGCAGAGCCGAGCGGCGCTGTTCCACGCGGCGGATGAGTTCGATCAGGTCCTGGGCGTAGCGCAGTGAGCCCTCAGGCGGTGTGCCGCCGTCTTTGGGCCGGTCGCCGCGCAGGGCCAGGATCCCCCGGACGCCGACGTCGAGCAGTTCGCCGATGATCTCGGCCAGTTCCTGCGGGGAATTCCCGACGCAGGTCAGGTGGGCCAGCGGGCGCAGCGTGGTTTCCTGCACGAGCCGGTTGATGAGCTCGACGGCGGTGCTCCGGTTGGAGCCGCTGGCACCGTACGTCACGGACACGTAGTCCGGGTCCGTGGACTCCAGCTCGCCGATGGTGGTCCAGAGCGATTCGGCGGCGGCCGCCGACCGTGGAGGAAACAGTTCGTAGGACAGCGCAACGGGTGCCGCGCCGGCCAGGTTGGAATGTGCGTCAATAAGGCTTGGTGGTGACATTTGCGTCCTTGGCTGTGAGCCATCGGCGGCAGCCGCCGGAAACCCGGAGAACCGGGGAACGGGAAGACACTGCCGTCGATGAATTGAGTTTGGGAACACGGAGAGAACTCCAGCAGGACGCAGCCGCGACTGTTACGCCTGATACGAAGTTATCCGTGAGCAAATGTCAGGCCCACATGGGGGCACCCACACCCTCCTCGGCTGCCCGGGGGCCAGCCTTCAGCGGAGGATCGCTGACACGTTACTGAGGTAACTTGTATAGAACTTTAGGGGCCCGCCGCGGCGCGATCAAGTCCGCTCCCGAATTAAGACGCGGCTTTACGGTTATTTTCGCGGCCGGGCAGAATATTGTTCGCCGGAAGGGCTGAACCGCGATCCCTCCCCATTGCGGACGTGCGGGGCTATCCTGTTGCCATGATCCAGCTTCCAGCCAGTTACCAGGAGTACCTCGCAGGCAAGAGCGAGAGTTTCATCAACACCGTCAGGCCCGTCCTGATGCAGTCTGCAGCGGAGAAGATGCACGGGGTCCGGATTCTCGTGCTTCCGCACGGCCACCAGGCGCACCTGGACGAGAACCTCCCGTTCGGCACCGTCATCGAAGACATCGACTGAGCCGGTCAGCGGCGCCGGACAGCCGGCGCCGCTGACCGTTGCCTAGCCCTCCAGCAGGAGCCGCTGCGAACGCGGCGCCAGCGTGTGCTCCAGGACCAGGCACGCCGCGCCGACGGCCCCGACGTCCTCACCGACGCCGGTGCCGACCACTTCTAGGCCGTGGATCTTCCGGGTGGCGCTGTTTTCCACGACAAGATCCGGGACCAGCTTCAGGTACGTCTCGGAGAGGCAGCTCCAGAACGGTCCGCCGAAGACTACGCGGTCCACATCCAGGGTGTTGGTGATGACTGAAACCGCCCGGGCCACGAACACGGCGGAGCGGTCGATGATTTCGGCGGCCCTTTTGTCGCCCCCGTAGGCCTGGGCGCACAGCTGGGCGAACCGTTCCTGGACGGCGGGACCGTTGTTTTCCCCGCGCGGCCCATCAAGCACCCCGGCCTCCTCGGCCTGGGCCACGAGCACCTGGGGTATGGCCGTGGACTTCACACAGCCGCGCAGCCCGCAATCGCAGAGGGCGCCACCCGGGTCCACGACAATATGCCCGATTTCGCCGGCGTTTCCGGACGTGCCGCGCACCACCTCGTCGTTGAGGACGATTCCGCAGCCGATCCCGGTGCCCATGTACATGAAGATGAAGCTCCCGGCGCCGCTGGGCCCCCCGGCCCAGGTCTCCGCCACGGCCGCGCTGGTCACGTCCTTGTCCACGAGAGTGGACAGGCCGGTGGCTTTCACGAGGGCGTCCCGCAGCGGAACGCGATCCCAGCCGAGCAGCAGGGGCGGGTCGACCACCGTGCCCTCGTTGAGGTCGATGGGGCCCGGAGACGCGACGCCGAGCCCGGCGATCTTGGCGGGGTCCACGCCGGAATCGGCGATCAGCTGCCCGATTTCGGCGGCAATAGTGTCAATGACGGCGCCGGGGTCGGCCCCGGACGGAGTCTTGATGCGCGAGTGCTTGACTACGGCGCCGACGAGGTCCAGGACCACGAAGGTCGTCACCGCGGGGTCCAGGTGGACGCCGACGGCGTACATGCCGGCGGCGTTGAGGCGCAGCATGGTCCGGGGCTTGCCCGGGCCGGTGCCTTCCTTGCCTGCCTCCACAATCAGGTTCTGGTCCAGGAGGCGGCGGGAAATGTTGGAGATCGTCTGCGGCGACAGCCCGACGATCTGGGCCAGTTCCACCCGGCTCAGGCCGCCCGGCGAACGCCGGATCGCATCCAGGATGACCGTGAGGTTGAAATCCCCCATGCGGGGCAGGTTCGTTCCGCGTCTCGGCGCGGGCTGCCGGATCTCGGTCACTGATACCTCTAACGTCTTCGGCGGAAGCACTGCTGATCTCAGAATCGTACGTTACGAGCGGGCCTGCGCCCACACGTGCGCTTCATGGTCTCCCCGTTTTATTCGGCCTGCCGCCGAGTGCTCGCCGTCACCGTGAATTTCGGGTTCCTGCCCACCTCGCGCGTCGGGCCCACCAGCCGTTCCAGCGCCGGACGGTAGTGCAGGTGGCTGTTGAAGACGGTCCAGAGTTCCCCGCCCGGCGCGAGGACCTTCGCGGCCGCCTCGAACAACTTGATGCCGGCGCCGGAGTGGACCGCCGACTCCAGGTGGAACGGCGGGTTGAGCAGGACCAGGTCCGAGCTTCCCGCGGGCAGCGCGGACATGGCGTCGTCCTGGACAACGTCGATCTGCGCCTCCAGCCCGTTGGCGCGGGCCGTCGCCAGGGCGGAGTCGACGGCGGCCGCGGACCTGTCCGTGGCCGTGACCCTGGCGTCGGGGTTGTGGCGGGCGTACATGGCGGCCAGGATTCCGGTGCCGCAGCCCAGGTCGACGGCGTGCCGGGCGTGCGGCATCTGTGGCAGGAACTCCAGGAGGAAGCGGGTACCGATGTCAAGGCCGGTCCCGGCGAAGACGGCTCCCCGGGCGCAGACCGTCAGCCCAAGCTCGGCGTTGGGCTCGGCGACGGGAAAAGGCGGAGCCGCGGTGACCGGGCGGGGATTCCGGGCCAGCAGGACCCGCGACTTCTGCCGGGCGAGCTGGGGCTGGACCTCGCCGAAGTAGCGGTCCAGTACTGCATTCATGCCGTGGCCCATGTGTTTGACCCGACCTCCGGCGAGCAGCACGACGTCGGACGCCGCATGGCGGGCCACGGCGTCGGCGATTTCCTCCAGCTCCGCCAGGGACTTGGGCAGCTGGACCAGCACCACGGACGCAGCCTCCAGCAAGGCGGCGCCCAGCGGGAGTTGCTCAAAGCCGCCGTCCACGCCCAGGACGTCGGCATTGCGGCGCAGCGCGCGTTCGCCCGTGATGAGGTCCTGGTGCACGCGCACCGGCCTCGGGGCCCCGAGCGCGAGTGCCCCGAGCGTCAGGGCTCCATAGCGGTCCCCCACCACGGCGAGCCTGCTCCCTGGCTCCAGGATCCCGGCGGCGGTGTCCAGCAGCAGCCTGTCGGTGGCGTCCCAGGCCTGCAGGTTGGCCGCCTCGACGTCCGGGATCCTTCTCAGGCGGGAAAAGAGGGATTCGAGATTGATGTCCGCCACGCGCGAGCTTCCGCCTTCTCTGTTCAGTCATGGGTGTTCACGGCCAGCATCAAACCTATCCTGCCCTGCCAGCAGCCGGACGATGCCTGCCACTGCGGCCCGGCCGGCCCGGTTGGCGCCGATGGTCGATGAGGACGGCCCGTAGCCGACGAGGTGGACCCGCGGCTCCGAGGCAACCTGTGTGCCGTCCATGGCGATGCCGCCGCCCGCGCCGCGCAGATGCAGCGGGGCGAGGTGTTCGAGCTCCGCCCGGAAGCCGGTGGCCCACAGGATCACGTCGGCGGCCTGGAACGTGCCGTCGGCCAGCCGCACGCCGTCCGGCTCTATCGCGGTGAACATCGGGTGCCGGTCAAGGACGCCCCGGGCGGCGGCGGCGCGCAGGGCCGGAGTCCAGATCAGTCCGGTCACGGCGACGACGCTCTGCGGCGGGAGGCCCTGGCGGACCCGCTCCTCCACGAGGGCGACGGCGTCGTGCCCTGCCTGGCGGTCGAACGCGGCGTCCCGCCAGAGGGGTTCGCGGCGGGTGAACCAGGTGGTGGAGGTGACCTTGGAGATCTCATCGAGGAGCCCGACAGCCGAAATGCCGCCCCCGACGACGATCACGTGCCGGCCGCGGAATTCTTCGGCGGAGACGTAGTCCGCGACGTGGAGCTGGCGCCCGCGGAACGAGGCCTGCCCCGGGTAGATGGGCCAGAAGGGCCGGGTCCAGGTACCGGTGGCGTTGATGAGGGTCCGGGCGGACCACTCACCGCGCGAGGTGGTGATCCCGAGCAGGCCGGCAGGATCATCATCCTGCCGCCGGACGGTCTGCACCCTGACCGGCCGCTCGATGGCCAGGCCCAGTTCCTCCTCGTAGCCGCCGAAATAGCGGGTGAGGAAGCTGGAACTTGCTTCTGCCGGGTCGACGGCCGGCTGTCCGATACCGGGCAGGTCGCTGATGCCGTTGACGGTTGCCATGAGCAGGCTTTTCCAGCGGTGACGCCAGGCGCCGCCGGGGCCGTCCTCGGCGTCGAGCACGATGTACGTCCCGGCCGGGCCGCCGGCGGCGGGTTGGGGATCCGCGGCACCGGCGGCGGCGGGTTGGGGATCCGCGGCACCGGCGTCAACGGCTCCCGGATTCGTTTGCCCGGGGGTCGACGCCCCGGGAGCCGCGGCGCCCGCGGGTGCGAAGCCGCGGCGCTGCAGGTGGTACGCGGCCGAGAGGCCGGCCTGGCCGGCCCCGATGACGGCGACGTCGGCGAACCGCGGCCCGGATCTTCCTGACGACGCTGGCGTAGAGCTGGGTGGGACCGTCGCCGTCGACTGTGCAGTCGATGTCGTGGTCGCCGACACCGCCGTGGACGCCGGCGACCCGGCCCCGGCCGTCATGACCGGGGGCATGGGAGCAGGACGTCGTTCACGTCCCCCATTTTAGTGGCAGCAGCGGCCGCCCCGATGAGGGAGCGGCCGCTGACGGATCCGTGATGCGAAGAAACGTCCGGGCGGGAGGCTCCTCGCGTCGACAAATTACGTGATTGTGGTGCCGGTGAGCGGGGACCAGGAGATCCGTCCTCCCTGGTAGTTCTGGGTGACGCTGCCGCCGCCGGTGCCGTATTCGTCGGAGGTCGGGTAGCCAAGACGACCGGCCAGGAAGCCAGTGGACGCCCAGGCCTGGCGGATGGCGCCGGCCGTGGGGTGCGCGCCGGTGGTGGCGGACCAGATGATCGCTCCGCCCTGGTAGTCCTGGTAGCAGCCGCCGCCGGGCTGCCCGCAGACCACATCCGAGGTCGGATACCGCAGGATCCCGGTCAGGAATCCCGTCCGGGCCCAGGCCGCGCGGACCTCCCCGGAGGTGGGGTGCGCGCCCGTGGCTGCGGACCAGATGATCGCTCCGCCCTGGTAATCCTGGTAGCAGCCGCCGCCGGGCTGGCCGCAGACCACATCCGAGGTCGGATAGCGCAGGACCCCGGTGAGGAACCCTGTGCGGGCCCAGGCCGCGCGGACGGACCCTGACGTGGGGTGCGCGCCCGTGGCTGCGGACCAGATGATCGCTCCGCCCTGGTAATCCTGGTAGCAGCCGCCGCCGGGCTGCCCGCAGACCACATCAGACATCGGATAGCGCAGGACCCCGGTCAGAAACCCCGTCCGGGCCCACGCCGCGCGGACCTCCCCGGAGGTGGGGTGCGCGCCCGTGGTCGCGGACCAGATGATCGCCCCGCCCTGGTAATCCTGGTAGCAGCCGCCGCCGGGCTGGCCGCAGACGACGTCGCCGGTGGGGTAGCCCATGAATCCGGTGAGGAACCCGGTGCGGGCCCAGGCCGCGCGGACCTCCCCGGAGGTGGGGTGCGCGCCCGTGGTCGCGGACCAGATGATCGCCCCGCCCGGGTAGTCCTGGTAGCAGCCGCCGCCGGGCTGCCCGCAGGTTATTGGTGTGGTTGAGGTGCCGAGGCCCGGGTTCGCGGCCGCCGCCGCCTGGATCTCGGTGGTGGCCGCGGGCGGGACGGTTCCCCCGCCACCGCCGCCGCCGCCTCCTCCTCCGCCGCCGCCGGGGAGCGTGCCCGGAACCGGACCTGGGGTTTCGGAGCCGCTATTGATGATCACGTCGTCGGCGTAGATGTCGCCCATCTGCTGGTCGTGTTCGGCCCCAAGCTGGGCCATATCGAATTTTGTCGCACTGATGCTGACCGTTTGGGCAAAGACAGACTTGTCATCCCACCAGATCTGCACCCCGGTCGTCGCACCCTTGGGCACGACGTGCATCACCAGATGATGCCAGGTGCCCAGGGCAACGGTGGGAACCAGGGTGGTGTAGACGAAGCCCTGCCCGCCAAGCACCCGAAGCACCAGGTCATTGGTGATGTTATGCCGGAAGACGTCGAGGTACCTGATGCCGCCGGAAAAAAACCGGAAGTACGGAACGTCGTTCCCCGCGACACCCTCCGTCGTGATGTTGAACCAGCCGTCCGTGTACGCCTCCTTCATCCCGGATGCCAGGCCCACGGACATTTTGGCGATCGAGCCGTTGTCCGTGGTTGCATGCAGATGAGCCGAGCAACCTGGAGAGTGCGAGAACGCGGAGGAGACCGAGACGGTTCCGGTGAGCGCGGTGAAGGGGGTGAACGGGGACAGGGCGCCCGATTCAAAGTTCGTGGCCGCCGCCGTCGTCCCGGGATATGGATCCGCGGGCGCGGGCGTACCCGGTGTGCACGCCGCGGGGGCAGCCACGGCCGGCCCGCCACTAAATGCGATCGAACCCACCAGCGGTATGCCAAGCGCAATTGCCAGAAACAGCCGAAGAAGCCTTCTCATTGATCTGCCCTCCCACATCGTGATCTGTTGTTCAGCTCCGGGGATGCAAGGTGTCTGCCAATTGGGTCATACCCACGATCGGACCCAGTTCCGGCGGCCACGTACCCCGCCAACGCAAGCGTTCCGCGCCCTCGGGACCAAGCCTCTTCTGTACGGCGCTGCGCGTTATTTAAGTTCACGGATTCCACACACTTCGAGGGGCTCCACTGCCCCGGGCCGCACCGCTCCCGACACTGATCGGGAAGGGCCTGCACTAGTCCCGCACACGAGCCCGGGCCGGCATCAGGGGGCCTCACCTATCGAAGTCTTCACACCGGATCACCAGGCGGGCGGGCCGCCACCAGCGTGTGCGTCTGTAATCGAGGAATGGTCTGATGGCGCATTGTGAGAGACCCGCTTCCGACTGCCAAGTTGTACCAGGCAACTAGTAATGACCACGACCCTAGGAGCCGGGACTGTCCGGCGCACGCGTAGCGACTACTCGGATTGTGGGGATCGCCACGCGTCTGATACTTGTATGTCGGGAACGGACTTCTCGGTAGAACGGGATGCGGACTGTACGCCCGGTCCGAGGCGGGCCGGACCCGGAGGAGGGCACGGGCCGCCGGCCGGGCGTTTCGGCCCATCCCAACCTCCGGGTGGGCTTAAAGAAATGAGGCCCCACTCAGTGAGTGAGGCCCTTTTCGGTGGAGCTGAGGGGACTCGAACCCCTGACCCCCTGCATGCCATGCAGGTGCGCTACCAGCTGCGCCACAGCCCCGAATTTTCTTCGGAAGAGCTGCTCCGGGCTAACTGTCTTCCCGCAAGCAACCTGATCATCTTAAACCACAAATCCGGATCACGCGAATCGGCAGGCGTTTCGGCGGAAACCCTGTTTTGGCTGTAGAACCAATGAAACGCCGGGCAGAAAAAATCCGCCGGAATCTTTCGATTCCGGCGGATTATCCGGTGGAGCTGAGGGGACTCGAACCCCTGACCCCCTGCATGCCATGCAGGTGCGCTACCAGCTGCGCCACAGCCCCGAATTTTCATTGCTTCGTCTCCGTCCGCTGACGCGTCCGAATCCGGATTTTTGTCCGGATCTCTCCGAAGCAACTCAAATATCTTAGAACAGCCTTTCCGAAAATTCCAAATCGGGCATATTCAGGCTGCTCCCGGTACGGCGGTCCGTGCCGTACCGGGCTGCTACTCCGTCTCGGTGCCCGCCGCGGCCTTGGCCGAGGCGTCGTCGCCGAGCTGAAGGTCGACGACGGGGCAGTCTTTCCAGAGGCGTTCCAGGGCGTAGAACACGCGGTCTTCTTCGTGCTGGACATGGATGACGATGTCGCCGTAGTCCAGCAGGACCCAGCGGCCGCCGGAGCGTCCCTCGCGGCGGATCGGCTTGAGGTCGAACTTGGACAGCTCATCCTCAACGCCGTCAACGATCGCGTTGACCTGCCGTTCGGACGGGGCGGATGCGATCAGGAAGATGTCGGCCAGCGCCAGCCGCTCGCTGACGTCCATGGCCATAATATCTTCGGCGAGCTTCTCCGAGGCAGCGCGGGCTGCGTGGCGGGCTGTGGCGATGGCTGAATCTGTTGCAGTCACGGGACTCCTTGTTGTGGTGTAAAACGTGTGATGGTGAAGCTGAATGCGGGCTGCGGCGCTAGCGGGCCAGGCCGGTCACGATCAGGATGATGCCGGCGATGAGGGCACAAAGGCCCAGTGCCAGCACGCCCAGCTGCAGGATGCGGAGGCGGCGGGCCCTGCCGAGGCCGGCCGTGGCTGCGTCGAGGGGGTCGAGGCCGTATGCGGAGTTCGCGGCCACGGGCGCCCTGCCGGGGAAACTCTCCTCCGGCTCCAGCGCTGCCGGATTCCCGGCCGCGGCGCCCGCGGGCGCTGCGGCTCCGGCCGAGGCCAGGGCGGCAGCCTCCGCGCGGGCCAGGACGCCGGCTCGGCCGGTCGTGGGTCCCGACCCCCGCTGGCGGGACAGCCCTGGGCGGCGCGTACCGGACTTCCGTGGCGCCTCGACCCGGGGGCCGGAGTTGGTGACGACCGGAACGTAGGACGTGGCAGGGCGCTTCATGACGGGCCGCTCCACGCCGGGGACCTGGACGAATTCCAGGGGCGTAACCATGGCAAGGTTGTTCGCGGTGGTGGGATCGTTCCGCGGCGGGGCGGGCTGGCTGTTTTGCTCGGCCAGCTTCTGTTTGGCGGCCGCCCGGCGGTTCAGCACGGCGGCACGCTCGGCCAGCGCAATCTGTTCGGCAAGGACCGCGGGATCTACAGCGTCGGAGGCCGTGGCCGCGATGTGCTCCAGCTTTGCCACCTGGTTGTGCGCCTGCTCCACGAGGAGTTCCCGCGCGGCGAGGGCTTGTTCCACCGACATGCCCGCCGGCGGCTGTCCCCCGGCTCCCGGGGCGCCGCCGTCTGTGTCATGCCCAGGAGCCTGCGGCCCCTTGGCGGGCGCGCCGTTGCCTGTTGTGTCATTGCCTGTTGTGTCATTGCCTGTTATGTCATTACCCGACGGCTTCGTGGCGGGCGCGGCGTCGGACGGCGCGACGACGGGGACGGCGCGGGTGCGCGGGGAGACAGGGACGATGGTGTTGGCGGCGGTCGCTGGGGCCGTTTCGGCGGCCAGCTGCAGGAGCCTTAACTGGCGTCGAGTGGGCGGGCCCCCGGCTGCCAGGTGGCCCTCTTTTTCCGCCAGCTCCTTGATGGTGCGGAGCGCGGCACGGTCCCTGGCGCGGACCTGCGAGGACCGTTCCGGGCCGCCGCGGGAAGGGTCGCCCGGGGCATCGACAGCGGCGTTGGGAACCCTGCGGCGCCCGGTAATTTCCGCCTCTGTCGGCTCGCCCGGATCGCGGAGGGCGGAGGGCCCTGGCGTTTGCTTTGAGGCAGGCGGAACCTGTCCCGGAAGGACGGACCCGGGTTCCTGGGTCGCTTCCGGGCGTTCATCTCTGGCCTGGCGCAGTTCGCGGCGGCTGCGGATGGGAGGCTGTTCCTGACTCATTGCAAACTCATTCGGTGCTGGCTGGTTGGTTTATCTCGATGGCTGGCCCGTACGGTGCAGGGTCGGTCCCGCCGGTATTGTCCGTGGCCCCGTCGGCGGGGTCTGCGGTGTCCGGTTCGCCGTCGTACAGGCCGTACTTGGCGATGTACTGGACAACGCCGTCGGGCACGAGGTACCAGACGGGGTTCCCGGCGGCCACCCTGGTCCTGCAGTCTGTGGAGGAGATGGCCATGGCCGGCACCTCGAGCAGGCTGACGTCCTTGCGCCCCATCCCGTCCAGGACGTGCCCGGGGCGGGTGACGCCCACGAAGTGCGCGAGCGACCAGAGTTCGTCGATGTCTTTCCAGGAAAGAATCTGTGCCAGGGCGTCCGCGCCGGTGATGAAGAACAGATCCGCGTCCGGGCGCAGCATGCGCAGGTCGCGGAGGGTGTCGATCGTGTAGGTGGGCCCGGGCCGGTCCACGTCCACCCTGCTGACAGTGAAGCGCGGGTTCGAGGCCGTGGCGATCACGGTCATGAGGTACCGGTGCTCTGCCTCGCTGACCTTTTTGGCCATCTTCTGCCAGGGCTGTCCCGTCGGCACGAACACGACTTCGTCCAAGTCGAACTTGGCCGCGACCTCGCTGGCCGCGACAAGGTGGCCGTGATGGATCGGATCGAACGTGCCGCCCATCACTCCCAGACGCAGACGGTGCCGGGCGCCGTGCTGCTTCATGGTGGCGGAAATATTAGTGGCCTTGGCTGTGGTCGTGCTTGTTCGGGTGCTGGCGGTGCGGGTCCGAGTGTTCGTCGACTGCATCGTGGCGCAGGCCCAGGTTGGAATAGGACAGCGTGATCAGCATCAGGATGACAAGGAGTCCGAACATCGACGCCCCGATCACGAACGGCGGTGCAATGAGCGGGGCCAGTTCCTCGTTGGCGGCTGAGCCAGCGGCGGCGACGAAAGTGGCGATCTGCTGCGAGAGCATGTTCTCCCCTAGTGTGTTCAAAAATTGACGACGGCGGAGGTGTCCGCCGTTCCGGTCTTCCGTTCTATGTTACAGCGTTGCTAGCCCCTGATCTGGCCCTCGCCCTGCACGATCCACTTCGTGGTGGTCAGCTCGGTCAGTCCCATCGGACCGCGCGCGTGCAGCTTCTGGGTTGAAATACCCACCTCGGCCCCGAGGCCCAGCTCGCCACCGTCCGTGAACCGGGTGGAAGCGTTCACGATCACGGCGGCCGAATCGACGTCCGCGATGAAGCGCTCCGCGTTGGCGAGGTCGTTGGTCAGGATGGCCTCCGTGTGCCCGGTGGACCACCTGCGGATGTGCTTGACGGCCTGATCGAGGCTGTCGACCATGGCCACGGCGAGGTCCAGGTCCATGTATTCGGTGGCCCAGTCCTCGTCCGTCGCGGGAACCGAGTCGATCGACGCAGGCAGGGCGGCGCGGATCCGTTCGTCCACATGCAGTGTGACGCCGGCGGCGCGCAGTGCCTGGGCAACGGCGGGCAGCACGGTGGACGAGGAGTGGACCAGCAGCGTCTCCACGGTGTTGCAGACGCTGGGCCGCTGGGTCTTGGCATTCAGCAGGATGTTCACGGCCATTTCCTCGTTCGCTGAGGCGTCAAGGAAGATGTGGACATTGCCTTCCCCGGTCTCGATGACGGGCACCGAGGAGTTCGTCACAACGGTCTGGATCAGGTCGCGGCCGCCCCGGGGAATCAGGACGTCCACGCGGCCGCGGGCCCGCATGAGCGCATTGGCGCCGTCACGGCCGTACTGGTCCACGGTCTGGACAGCGTCGGCGGGCAGACCGACGGAGTCGAGGGCGTCCCGGAGGATCGCGACGAGGGCGGCGTTCGTCGCCGCGGCAGCACTGCCGCCGCGCAGGATCACGGCGTTTCCGCTTTTCAGGGCCAGACCGGCGATATCGACGGTGACGTTGGGACGGGCCTCGTAGATAGCGGCGACAACGCCCATCGGGACGTTAATCTGGCGCAGCCGGAGACCGTTGGGCAGCGTCTGGCCGCGGACCACGTTGCCCACGGGATCGGGCAGGGTGGCGAGCTTTTCCAGGGCCGCGGCGAGGGCATCGATCCGCGTCCCGGTGAGGGTCAGCCGGTCCAGCAGGGCGGCGCTGGTGCCGCGGGCCCGGCCGGCGGCAACGTCGTTGGCATTCGCTGCCAGGATGTGGCTCTTGGCGGCCAGCAGCGCGGCCCCGATAGCGCGCAGGCCGCGGTCCTTCCAGGCCCGGTTGGCGTGCGCCATCTTGCGGGCGGCCTGGCGGGAGCGGTCGGCGATGGCGTGGACGGCAGCCTCGACGTCCGCCGCCGCTGAAGCGGCCGTGGCCTCCGGTCCGGCCTGGACCTCCCGGGCGTCTCCGGACGGTCCGGCAGAGGGCAGGACGTCAGCGGTCACGCCTTCGGCGAGCACGCTTTCGGAGAGCACGGCGGGGCGGGGGGTGAGGGCCTCAGTCATGCTCCCAGTTTAGGCGCGCGGGCAGCTCAGACCAGAACGAGGTCGTCAACATGAACAATTTCACGGTCATATCCGCGGCCCAGTGCCTTGCCGAGTTCCCGCGTCGAGCGGCCCAGCATCTGGGGCAGTTCGGCCGCAGAGTAGTTGACCAGTCCGCGTGCGATCACCGTATTGTCGGCGGACACCATTTCCACGGCGTCGCCTGCCTCGAAGTGGCCGTGGACGGCGGAGATGCCGGCAGGCAGCAGCGACGTGTGGCGGTCGCGCACGGCCTTCACGGCGCCGTCGTCGAGCACCAGCGTGCCCTGCACGGACGCGAGGTGGGCCAGCCACAGCAGCCGGATCGGCTTCCGTGCACCGTTGATGGAGAACCAGGTCCCCACGTCCTCCCCGGCCAGCGCGGCGGCCGCGTTGGCGGTGGACGTGACGAGGGCGTGGATGCCTGAACCGGCTGCGATGCTGGCGGCTTCGACCTTGGTGAGCATTCCACCGGTGCCCACGCCCGCCTTTCCGGCCCGGCCAATGGATACGCCGTCGAGGTCGCCGGGGCCGGCGACGTGGGGGATCCGTTTGGCGCCGTGCGAGGGCGGACCGTCGTAGAGCGAGTCGACGTCGGAGAGAAGGACGAGGGCGTCGGCGCGGACCAGGTGGGCCACGAGGGCGGCGAGCCGGTCGTTGTCGCCGAAACGGATCTCGTGCGTCGCGACAGTGTCGTTCTCGTTCACCACGGGCACGACCCCGAGGTTGAGCAGCCGGTCCAGGGCGCGGAAGGCGTTGGTGTGCTGGCTGCGCCGCATGAAGTCATCAGCGGTCAGGAGCACCTGGCTGACGGTGACGCCGTGCGCCCCGAACGCATGGGTGTAGCGGGCCATGAGCAGACCCTGGCCCACGCTGGCGGCGGCCTGCTGGGTGGCGAGGTCGCGGGGGCGTTTCTCCAGTCCCAGCGGCGCGAGCCCGGCAGCGATCGCCCCAGAGGACACGAGGATGATTTCGGTGCCCTCGTTGCGCTTGTGCGCGAGGGCATCGGCGAGGCCGGTCAGGGCTTCCTCGGAGATGCCGCCCTTGATGGACGTCAGCGAGGACGAACCGACCTTGACCACGATCCGGCGCGCCCCGGACAGCGCTGCGCGGTCGGGGGCTGCGCGGTCCGGGGTGCGGGATGAGCCGGGTTCGTCGACGGTTTTACTCGTCATCTGTTTCGCCCAGTCCACTCTCCTTGAGCGGCTTGGCGACCCTGCGGCTGCTGACGGATTCGGTCCAGATGCCGGCCTTGCGCTCGGCTTCGAGCTCGGCGCGGGCGGCGGCCTTGGCCTCGCGGCGTTCGATCTGCTCGTCGCGCTTCTGCCCGCGGGTGGGGCGGTCGCCGATGTCGGCGAAGCGCACGTCGGTGCCGCGGGGCGCGGCGAGCAGTTCCGCGCCGGCCATCATGGTCGGCTCCCAGTCGAAGACGACGCCGTCGTCCTCGCCGATGACCACCGTGTCGCCCGGCACGGCACCCTGCTTGAAGAGTTCGTTCTCGACACCAAGCTTGGCGAGGCGGTCGGCGAGGTAGCCGATCGCTTCCTCGTTGGTGAAGTCGGTCTGCTTGACCCAGCGGACGGGCTTGTCGCCAATGACGCGGAACAGCGGCTCGAGGTTCTTCTCTTCGCGGCGGATCTTGAAGCCGGACTCGTTGACGGCGCGCGGCTTCAGGATCGGGGCGTGCACCTTGGGCGGCGCGGCGGCGAGGGCGTCGCGGGCGGCCTGGACGATTTCACCCATGGCAAAGCCGAGCTGGCGGAGGCCCTCGTGGCTCGTGGCGGAGATCTCGAAGACCTTGTAGCCGCGGGATTCGAGTTCCGGCCGGACAAACTCGGCCATGTCCTTGCCGTCGGGCAGGTCCACCTTGTTCAGGGCCACGAGGCGGGGGCGGTGGTTCAGCGGAACCACCTGGCCGTCGGCTCCGCTGTAGCTCATGTCCACGGCGTACTTTTCGAGTTCAGCCTCGATGATGGCCAGGTCCGAGAGCGGGTCGCGGTCCGACTCGAGCGTGCCACAGTCCAGCACGTGCACCAGGGCGGCGCAGCGTTCGACATGGCGCAGGAAGTGGTGGCCGAGGCCCTTGCCTTCGCTGGCGCCCTCGATGAGGCCCGGGACGTCGGCAATGGTGAAGCGGACGTCGCCGGACTGGACGACGCCGAGGTTCGGGATGAGCGTGGTGAAGGGGTAGTCGGCGATCTTGGGCCGCGCAGCCGACATGGCGGCGATGAGGCTGGACTTGCCGGCGGAGGGGAAGCCGACGAGGGCGATGTCCGCGATGGACTTCAGTTCCAGGACGACGTCGCTGGACTCGCCTTCGATGCCGAGCAGCGCGAAGCCGGGGGCACGGCGCTTCTGCGAGGAGAGCGAGGCGTTCCCGAGTCCGCCAATGCCGCCGGCGGCCGCGATGTATTCGGCCCCTTCGCCCACGAGGTCGGCCAGGACGGTGCCGTCCTTGGATTTCACCACGGTGCCCACGGGGACCGGAAGGATCAGGGTTTCGCCGTGTTTGCCGGCTCGCCAGTCGCCCATGCCGGGACCGCCGTTGGTGGCGTGCCGGTGCGGGGCGTGGTGGTAATCAAGCAGGGTGGTGGTCTGGGGATCGACACGCAGGATGACGTCGCCGCCGTTGCCGCCGTTGCCGCCGTCGGGACCGCCGAGGGGCTTGAACTTCTCGCGGTGGACGGAGACACAGCCGTGGCCGCCGGTACCGCCGGATACGTGCAGTACTACCCGGTCTACAAAGCTCGCCACGTGGATCTCCTCAGTGCTGTTCCCCGGGGCCCAGAGGGTCCCAAGATGATTGTAATGCGGTTAAAACACCGGTGGAGCGGACCTAATGGCCCGCCCCACCGATTTAGAACTTGTTGTTACTCTGCAGCTGCAGCAGCCACGATGTTCACAACGCGACGACCGCGGCGGGTGCCGAACTCGACGGCGCCGGGGGCCAGGGCGAACAGGGTGTCGTCGCCGCCGCGTCCTACGCCGGCGCCCGGGTGGAAGTGGGTGCCGCGCTGGCGGACGATGATCTCGCCTGCGGAGACTACCTGGCCGCCGAAGCGCTTGACGCCGAGGTACTGGGCGTTTGAGTCACGACCGTTGCGAGTGGAACTCGCGCCTTTTTTATGTGCCATTTGAAATGCCTGCCTTTAAAATTCTGGGGAATCTGCTGAAAACCTGAACAGTAACGAGTGGTTACTTGATACCGGTGATCTTGACCTTGGTCAATTCCTGACGGTGACCCTGGCGCTTCTTGTAGCCGGTCTTGTTCTTGAACTTCTGGATGACGATCTTCGGACCACGAAGGTCTTCGAGGATCTCAGCCGTAACCGTTACCTTGGCCAGGTCCGCGGCAGCGGACGTGACCTTGTCACCGTCTACCAGGAGCAGTGCGGGCAGCTCAAAGGTGCTGCCGGCTCCACCGGGGACGCGGTTCAGGGTAACGAAGTCTCCAACGGAAACCTTCTCTTGGCGGCCGCCTGCGCGGACAATCGCGTACACCACTGGGGAACTCACTTCTCTCGACGTTTATTACTAGATTTGCGTGCGGAACCTGGGGCCAATGTGTTCGGACCGGCTCACGCTGTGCCTCTACGCCGGTGGATTCCCCGGGGGAATCCATGAGCTATCCCGTGGACAACGCCATCCGAAAATCGAATGAACTGTCCTCAAGGTCATAACCCAAGTATTGGCGTAAGCACCGAAGGTCTAGACTACGCTAATTTTGCCTTCGGCCGCAAACGAGGCTGGTTCCGGCGGGCTCTGCGTGATGGACGCCACTCTCTTTGGACAGAGCGATCCTGCAGCGACTTCCCGAACCGTGCCCGACTATCGTACAGGCTGCACGGGCCAGGTCGGTTCAGGCGTGCAGGCGCGGCGCGTCGAAAAATGCGACCTCGTAGCGCGAGGACTGGCGGAAGGCCAGGGCCATGGCCTCCCTCTCGGACGCCGAGGCGTGCCTGGCTGCCGCGTCGGTATACGCGATGGCCTGCCGGGTCGCGGCGGCAAATCCTTCGTCGGCGTAGGTGCGGAGCCACACGGCATAGGGATGGCTTCCCGGGGAACCCGCGGCGAGGAACTGTCCGTGCAGGGCCTCCCCCACCTCGGCGTAGAGCCAGAAGCACGGAAGGGCCGCCGCCACCAGCACCGCGTAGCTGCCGGATGCCGAGGCGGCCAGCAGGTGGTCGACATAGGACTTCGTGACCGGACCCAGGGTGGCTTCGGCGGAGCGGGTGCTGAGCCAGGTCCGGTGCAGCTCCGATTCCACCTCGAGGCATTGCTGCGCCGAGCCGGCCCAGAACAGTTGCTCGGCGTCCGAGGGCGCGAGCGCGGCGGCACGGGCCAGGACCCGTGAGTAGCCGTTGAGGTAGATGGCGTCCTGCGCAAGGTAGTAGGCAAACTCGTTCTCGGGCAGCGTGCCGTCGGCCAGGCCCCGGATGAAGTCGAGGGCATGGATTGCCTCCAGATCGCCGGCCGCCTGGTTCCGGAGCGCCTCTACGAACTCGCCCTCCGCCGGGGCGCGGTCCGGGATGCGGCCGTGCCCCTCCGTGAGGTGCTGAAGATGATGGAAGTGGTGGACGGGGCCGTTACCGGAGCCGACGTCCAGTCCGTTTGCAGCCCGCAACGCACCCTGCAGCCACGGTTTGACCTCCCGCAGCGCTGCCTCCCAGTCCCCCACCCGGGCCTGCACCGTGGCCATGGCCGAGGACAGGGAGCACCCTGTGCCGTGGCTGTTGCGTGTGGCGACGCGCTCCCCCGGCACCACGACGGTCTCCTGTCCCAGCAGTCCTCCGGTGTTGACGAGCGCGTCCGGGCAACCGCCGCCGCTCCCGCCCTCCCGGTCTTTCAGGTGGCCGCCCTTGACGAGGACAGTGGTGCCGACCAGCGCGGCCAGGCGTTTGCCCTGCTCCAGGGCCTCGTCCCAGTCCCCGGCGACGGGTTCATGTAAAAGGATCGCCAGTTCGGCGAGGTTGGGCGTGATCAGGTCGGCGAGCGGCAGTAAGGCGTGGAGCGCGGCTTCAGCGGATTCCTGCAGGAGGCGGTCCCCGCTGGTCGCCACCATCACGGGATCCAGGACCACGACGGCGGGCCTGACCTTTTCGAGCCAGCTGCGGACGGCGTCAATCACCGCGGCGTCGCCCAGCATGCCGATCTTCACGGCGTCGATGCCGATGTCGTCGCTGATCGCGTTCAGCTGCCGGGTAAGGAACGCTGCCGGCGGAACGTGGACCGCCGTGACTCCGCGCGTGTTCTGCGCGGTCAGCGCCGTGATCGCCGCCATGCCGTAGCCCCCGTTCGCGGCGATGCTCTTCAGGTCCGCCTGGATCCCCGCGCCGCCGGACGGGTCGGAACCGGCGATGGCCAGGACGCGGGGAGGCCGGGTTTGCGCGGACCGGCGTGGCGGGTACGGAAGAAATGATGAGGACAAGAGAGACATCCCTTCGCCGGTGCTAGCCGGACAGGTTCAACGGGTCTGGATCTCAGCCGGCCCAATGCGCGGCACCCCGTGTCAGTGCTCCAGCCTAGCCTCATCCGTTAAATAACCGCGGGTGCGGCCCGGTTCCGGCGTATTGCTACGCCGGTCCGGGCCGCACCCGCGGTCCTGCCGGGCCGGGCCGGCTAGAGCTCCGAGGCCGGTACGCCGACGCCGAGGATGATCGGCTCGCTGGCTGCCGGCTTGGCTGCCGGCTTGCCCGCGGCAGGCGCCTTGGCTTCATGAACCGAAACGGCTGCGGCCGATGCCGTTGCCTCGCGGTGCTGGACGGACGTCTCGTTGGCTGCGCCCTGGGCGCGGCTGGCGCTCCGGTTGCGGCGTCCGCGGCGGCCGCCGGACGTGGTGCCGGTCGCGACAGCAGGCTCGGGAACAGCAGGCTCGGAAACCGTGGACTCCGGAACAGTCGCCACGGCCGCAGGGGCCGCGGCTTGGCCCCTCGCCGGACGGCGCTGCGCTTCGGCCCCTGTGCTTTCCCCGGCTTCGCCGAGGTGGGCGAACGCCTCGGTCAGGAGGTCGAGCGTCAGGGAAGGCACCTGCGACTCCTCGGCGTGTTCGACGAAGGGCAGGGCAACCTGCTCGCCGCCGAAGGTCAGGACGGCGCCTGGGCGTCCGGCTGCTTCCTCCGTGGCGGCAAGCTTCGTGACTGCGTCGACGGCGGCCTGGCGGGCCCCCGCTTCGCTGGCAGCGGCTGCCTCCCCGTCGTGCAGGTGGGCGGCGTGTGCTGCCGCGGCGATGTTCGCCAGGGCTGCACGGGTCGCCTCGGCTTTGGCGTGCCGCTCCGCCTCGGTGGGTTCGGCGTGCACTGCTGCCGGCGCGGACGGGGTTGCTTCCGGGGTGCCCTGGCCGCCCTTGCCGCGGCGGCGGCTCTTGCGCTCGGTCCGCGCTGCGGGCTGGGCCTCGGCACGGGGAACGTAGTGTTCGGCGGCGACGGTATTGGCGCGGCGGTGCTCGACGGGCTCGTCGTGGGTGACAATTCCGCGGCCTGCGCAGGCTTCGCACTGTTCGCCGAAGACCTCGAGCAGCCCCGTGCCCATCCGCTTGCGGGTCATCTGAACGAGCCCCAACGAGGTCACCTCGGCCACCTGGTGCTTGGTGCGGTCCCGGCCCAGGCACTCCACCATGCGGCGCAGCACGAGGTCGCGGTTCGATTCCAGCACCATGTCGATGAAGTCGATCACGATGATGCCGCCGATGTCGCGCAGCCGCAGCTGCCGGACGACTTCCTCCGCCGCCTCCAGGTTGTTCTTGGTGACGGTTTCTTCAAGGTTGCCGCCGCTGCCGGTGAACTTTCCGGTGTTGACGTCCACCACGGTCATGGCCTCGGTGCGGTCGATCACGAGGGAACCGCCCGAGGGCAGGAAGACCTTGCGGTCAAGGGCCTTGTGGATCTGCTCGTCGATGCGCCAGGCAGCGAAGATGTCCGTGTCCTTTGTCCACTTCTCGAGCCGGCCCACGAGGTCCGGTGCCACGTAGGTGACGTAGGCCTCGATGGTGTCCCAGGCCTCCTCGCCGGAGACGATCAGCTTGGAGAAGTCCTCGTTGAAGACGTCGCGGACCACCTTGATGGTCAGGTCGGGTTCGCCGTAGAGCAGCTCCGGGGCAAGCATCTTGGTCGAGGTGGCTTGGCTCTCGATGCCCTCCCACTGGGCGCGGAGGCGGTTGATGTCGTGCGTCAGTTCTTCTTCGGAGGCACCTTCGGCCGCGGTGCGGACGATGACGCCGGCGTCTTCTGGCAGGCGGTCCTTGAGGATCCGCTTGAGGCGGTTGCGTTCGACGTCGGGCAGCTTGCGCGAGATGCCCGTCATGGAACCGCCGGGCACGTAGACGAGGTAGCGGCCGGGCAGCGAGATCTGGCTCGTAAGCCGGGCGCCCTTGTGGCCGACCGGGTCCTTGGTGACCTGGACGAGGACTGAGTCGCCGGACTTCAGCGCGTTTTCGATCCGGCGCTGCTTGCCTTCGAGGTTGACGGACTCCCAGTTCACTTCGCCCGCGTACAGCACGGCGTTGCGGCCGCGTCCGATGTCGACGAAGGCCGCTTCCATGGAAGGCAGGACGTTCTGGACCTTGCCCAGGTAGACGTTGCCGATCAGGGAATCCTGCTGGGTCTTGGAGACGAAGTGCTCGGCCAGGACCCCGTCTTCGAGGACGCCGATCTGGATTCTGTCGTCGCGCTGGCGCACGATCATCTGGCGGTCCACGGATTCGCGGCGGGCCAGGAACTCGGCCTCGGTGATGACAGTGCGGCGGCGGCCGGTGTCGCGTGATTCCCTGCGGCGCTGCTTCTTGGCCTCGAGCCGGGTGGATCCCTTGACGGACGTGACGCGGTTGTTGACCGGCGCCTCCGACATCGCGCGGGGCGCACGGACGCGGGTCACGGTGTTGGGCGGATCGTCGTCTCCCCCGCCGGTGAGCTCGAGGTCCTGGTCACCGCGGCGGCGGCGCCGACGGCGGCGCGAGGTCACGCCGTCTTCCAGCATTCCCTCCGGTTCTTCTTCGGCTTCCTCCGCGGAGCCTTCTTCATCGGTTTCGGACTCAGTGCCGGTGCGGCTGGTGCGGCCGCGGCGCCCGCGGCTGCGGCGGCGACGGCGGGACCCGGCGTCCTCGCCTTCCTCGCCCTCTTCCTCATCGGCGTCCTCCGTCTCCGCGGCGTGAGCCGGAACTGGAACCGGGCGAACAACGGTGCTGAGGTCGGGGGCCTGGAAAATCATCGAGGTGACCATGCCGGGCTCGAGGAACAGCGAGGAGGCGGCGGACGGCGCTTCGGCGGGCTTCCCGCCCGCCTCTTCCGCGGGAGTGTCGCGCGTTTCGACGGCTGCTTCGGCGGGAGTTTCGCGCGTTTCGACGGGCGCTTCGGCTGCCTCCGCGGCCGGGGCCCCGGCTGCGGGCACTTCGGCGGCCGGGGCGGCTGCCTTGGCGCGGCTGGCCCGGCGTCGGACGGGCTTGACGGCGGGAGCGTCACCAGCGCCCGTCCCGGCCGCAGCCGCCTCGGCGGCGGGTGCAGTTCCGGCCTCTTCGGCGAACGCGGGCAGCGGTTCGGCGGTTTCGGCGGTCTTGCGGGCCCGGGTGCGGCGGACAGGCGCCTTCTTGGCCTCGGGGGCGGATTCGGCGCCCGGGTTGTCCACGGGGGCTTCAGCCGCGGCGGCGGCTTCAGCAGCAAGCGTTGCTTCCTCGGCGGCGACGACCGGGTCAACGGGGGCTGTCTTGGCGACAACCTTGCGGCGTGTCCGGACGGCCCTCTTGGGCGCTACCGGAGCAGCTGCTTCTGGTGCCTGATCGGGGACGATCGGTTCGTCGTTAACCGTTACAACCTGGTCATTTTCCATATGTGGCGACACTCCTGCCCCCGATGTACCGCCACATCCGGCACCCGTTGGGGCAATTATTTGTCAACACCCGCAGGCATTGACAGAAGTCAATTGGATACCCTCAGGTTCGCACCGGCAGTGGGGTGCGGCAGCCCTGGAGGGCCGGCGAGATTGTTTGTGGAACCCGTTGACGTTCACGCCACAACCAGGTGCCGTCCAATGGCATTGCGGGACAGCCCGGATCAGAGGATCCGCAGCTCCCTGCTCATCATTGGCGGTCTTGAAACAAAATCGCCGGACCGGAATCCGGATGTGGATCGGGTTCCAGCCACGATCATTGTCTCACAGGAGCCGTCGAATCAGGCGGAAGCAGGGCGGGGACAGTTCACGGATCGCCGGGACGGAGGCGGCCGGACGCCGTTCCACGGTGGCGTCCAGCCTGCGGCGATACAATCGGGGCCAGAAGCACCGAGCCAAAGGACCTATATTCCATGCCCAGCATTTCCAGCACCGCCGGCGGTGCAACCATGCACGAGCCGCAGTCCGGTCCGGCCCCGGCGGACCGGAGCCTTCCGACGATGACCCGCGACCGCCCGTTCGCATGGCTGCTGCTGATCACCGGCGTGATCGGCTGGCTTGCCTCCGGGGCGCTGGTGCTCGAGAAGCTGGAAGTGCTGAAGGATCCAAAGCACGTCACGGTTTGCGACGTGAACCCCTGGATTTCGTGCGGGCAGGTCATGCAGACGCCGCAGAGTTCCGCGTTCGGTTTCCCCAACATGTTTATCGGCATCGTGGCCTTCGCGGTCATCATCACCACTGCCATGGGGATCCTCGCGGGCGCAAAGTTTGCCCGGGGGTACTGGCTCGGGCTTCAGGCCGGCGTGACGCTGGGCTTCATCTTTGTGGTGTGGCTCTGGTCCCAGGCCCTGTACGCCATCCACATCCTGTGCCCGTTCTGCATGATCGTCTGGGCCGCCATGATCCCCCTGTTCGTCTGGGTGACCATCCGCAACGTCTCCCACGGAGTGATTCCCCTGCCCGCAGGACCGACGAGGATCCTCGGCGACTCCGGCTGGATCATCGCGGCTCTGCTGTACGTCGCCGTGATCGCCACCATCTTCTTCGCCTTCATCCAGGTCTTCATCGGAACGTCCGGCTACTAGGAGCGCAAACCCCACCGGGTGACAGAAAAGGCCAATGTTCATCGCGAACATTGGCCTTTTCTAGCGCCTCGGTGCCTTAGCGCCTCGGTGCGGGTCAGTCCTGGAACCAGATCTTGATCTCACGCTGGGCGGACTCCACCGAGTCCGAGCCGTGGACCAGGTTCTGCTGCACGGCCAGGCCCCAGTCGCGGCCGAAGTCACCGCGGATGGTGCCCGGCGCCGCCGTCGTCGGATCCGTGGTGCCGGCAAGGGAGCGGAAGCCCTCGATCACGCGGTGCCCCTCGAAGATAGCCGCGACAACCGGGCCGCTCAGCATGAACTCGACCAACGGCTCGTAGAACGGCTTGCCGACGTGCTCCTCGTAGTGCTGCTCCAGCAGTTCACGGCTCGCGTGGACCTTCTTGAGCTCCGCCAGGGTGTAGCCCTTGGCTTCGATGCGGCCGAGGATGGCGCCGGTCAGGTTGCGGGCGACGCCGTCGGGCTTGATCAGGACGAGGGTGCGCTCAATGCTCACAGCTGCTCCAATGTGTCGGGGTGGGGTTCGGGACAAGTCTACGGGTTCGGCGCGCCGGTTTCAGGCTGGCTGCCGGCGGGGTGCGCGGCGTCCCAGGCGGCCTGCTCGCGTTCGCGTTGGGCCGCTTCGCGGTCGATCCGGATACCCGTCCGGATGCCGTACCACCAGGAAAGCGCAAAGAGGGCGCCCACGACGTACATGGTCGGCTCCACGATGCCGGAGAGAATCAGCACGAGCTGCAGGATCCAGCCCAGGCCCACCCCCCACGGCTTGGAGACGACAGCGCACGTGAACACGAGCACGAGAGCCAGCCCGATCCCCACGGCGAAGATCAGCACCGGCGGGACCTCACTGCGGCGAAGGCCGAACACGGCCAGGGTGCCGAAGAGGACCACGAACGCTTCCAGCAGCAGGACCGTGGAAGCGAACATGACCTTCGTGGAGCGGCGCTTCCTGGGCATGCCCGGGCGCCACTCGCGCTGGGCTTTGGTCAGTCTGGGCATGGCTTAGGCATCCGCCTTTCCCAGCAGGATCCGCGCTTCCGCCACGAGGGTTATGGAGCCGGTGACGAGCACGCCGCCGGCCAGGTCCTCGTTGGCTTCCGCCCGTTCCACGGCCCATTCGAGGGCGTCGTCGAGTTTCTCCGCGACGTGGATGTTGTCCTCGCCGAAGCCCAGATCGATGGCGAGTTCCGCCAGGTCTTCCGCCGGAACGGCCCGGGGCGAGTTGGACTGCGTGAAGCAGTACTCCTCGGCGAGGTCGCCCAGGGACTCCTTGAGCTGGCGGAGGATTTCCTCGGCGTCCTTTTCCTTCAGGACCCCCACCACCACGACAAGCTTGGTGAAGCTGAAGGCCTCATGGATGGCCTCGGCCGAGACCCGGACGCCTTCAGGGTTGTGCGCGGCGTCCACAATGATGGTGGGCGCCGTGCGGACCACCTCGAGCCGGCCCGGTGAGCTGACAGACGCGAAGGCCTCCTGCAGGATCTCGGGATCGAGCGCTTTTTCGCCCCCGAAGAACGCCTCCAGCGCGGCAATGGCCACAGCGGCGTTCTCGGCCTGGTGTGCCCCGTGCAAAGGCAGCAGCAGGTCTTCGTAGCGCCCGGCGATGCCCTTGATGTCCACCACCTGGCCGCCCACGGCCACGGTGCGGGACTCGACGCCGAACTCCACGCCCTCGAAGCGGAACGGTACCTGCAGCTCCTTGGCCTTTTCGAGCAGCACCTGGGCAGCATCCATCGGCTGCGCGGCACTGATGAGGAAGCCGCCGGGCTTGATGATCCCAGCCTTTTCGTAGGCGATGTCCGCGGTGGTGTCGCCGAGGAGCTCCGTGTGGTCCAGGGAGATGGGGGTGACCACGGAGACCTGGCCGTCACCGACGTTGGTGGCGTCGGTGATGCCGCCCAGGCCCACTTCGATCACGGCGACGTTCACCGGCTGGTCGGCGAAAATCGCGAACCCCAGGATAGTCAGGCACTCGAAGTAGGTCAGCCGGGGCTGGTCCTCGGCCTCAAGCTCCGCGTCCACAATCTGCAGGTACGGGCGGATCTCGTCCCAGATCCGGACGAAGGTCGCATCCGATACGGGGTCGCCGTCGATGCTGATCCGCTCCGTGACCTTGGACAGGTGCGGGCTCGTGTACCGCCCGGTGCTGAGCCCGTGGGCGCGCAGCCCGGCCTCGATCATGCGCGCCGTGGACGTCTTGCCGTTGGTGCCGGTGATGTGGATGATCGGGTAGGCCTTCTGCGGCTCCCCCAGGATGTCCATGGCCCGGCGCAACGGCGCCAGCCGGGGCTCCATCTTGTTTTCCGGCGCCCGGCCCAGCAGCTCGGCGTAGACGCTTTCTACGGAGAATTCGTCGGTCATTGCTTAGGCCTCTACTTTTTCGGCGGCATGTTCAGCGGCTACTTTTTCGACGCTGACCTGCGGTTCCTTGACGTCGGCCGGAACGGTTTCCAGCCGGACCGTCAGGGTTTCGGTCTTGACGAGGTCTGCGTTGGACAACAGGGCCTCAAGGATGTGCTGCGCCGCGGTGACGGTGGTGCGGATCCGGTCGCTGACGTTGAGCCCGGCATCCTTGCGGGCCTGTTGGATGGCGCGGACCATGTCGCGGGCCGCGCCCTCGGCCTCAAGTTCCGGTGTGACTTCGGTGTTGAGGACCACGAACCCGCCGCCCGGCAGCACGGCAGCCGCTCGTGAGCCTTCGCCTTCCGCCGCTTCCGCAACCACGGTCTCAAGGGTGTATTCCTGCGGCTCGAGCTCGAGACCGCCGGAAACAACGACACCGTCGACACCGTCGATTGTTTGGACCGACCAGTCGCCGGATTTGGAGCCCTTGATGGCCTGCTGGACGTTCTTGCCCAGGCGCGGACCCGCGGCCCGGGCGTTGACCACGAGCTTCTGTTCGATGCCGAACTCCTCCGGGGAGGCGCTCCCGGCGTCGAGCAGGCGCACCGAGCGCAGGTTCAGTTCATCGGCGACGACGGCGGCAAAGCCTGCCAGCGCGTCCGCTCCGGGTGCCACGACGGTGAGTTCCTGAAGGGGCAGGCGCACCCGGAGGTTCGCGGCCTTGCGCAGCGAGGATCCGGTGGAGCAGATCTGCTGGACGCGGTCCATCGCCTCGACGAGTCCGGCGTTCGCCGGGAACCGGTCCGCGTCCGGCCAGTCGGCCAGGTGCACGGAGCGGCCGCCGGTGAGGCCGCGCCAGATCTCCTCGGAGACCAGCGGCAGCAGCGACGCGGCCACGCGGCATACGGTCTCGAGCGCGGTGTAGAGCGCGTCGAAGGCGTCCACGTTCTCGTCGAAGAAGCGCTGGCGGCTGCGGCGGACGTACCAGTTGGTGAGCATGTCCAGGTAGCCGCGCAGTTCGTCGCACGCGCCGGAGATGTCGTAGCTGTCCAGCTGCGCGGTCATGTTGCGCACCAGGTCACCGGTGTTGGCCATGAGGTACTGGTCCAGCGTGTCCGTGTAGCCGTCGTACCGCAGCTTCGCGTCGTACCCCATCCCGCCGGCTGCGGCATTGGTGTAGAGCGTGAAGAAGCTGTACACGTTCCACAGCGGCAGGATGACCTGCCGGACGCCGTCGCGGATGCCCTGCTCGGTGACCACAAGGTTGCCGCCGCGCAGGATCGGGCTGGACATGAGGAACCAGCGCATCGCGTCGGAGCCGTCCCGGTCCAGGACCTCGGAGACGTCCGGGTAGTTGTGCAGGCTCTTGGACATCTTCTGCCCGTCGGAGCCCAGGACGATGCCGTGGCTGATGACGTTGCGGAACGCCGGCCGGTCGAACAGCGCGGTGGAGAGGATGTGCAGCATGTAGAACCAGCCGCGGGTCTGGCCGATGTACTCCACGATGAAGTCCGCGGGGTTGTGGGTGTCGAACCATTCCTCGTTCTGGAAGGGGTAGTGCACCTGGCCGTAGGGCATGGAGCCGGAGTCGAACCAAACGTCCAGCACGTCCTCGACGCGGCGCATGACGGACTGGCCCTGTTCCGGGGTGCGGGGGTCGTCGGGGTTGGGCCGGGTGAGCTCGTCGATGAAGGGCCGGTGGAGGTCGACCTGGCCTGCCTTGTTCAGCGGCAGGCGGCCGAAGTCGGCCTCGATCTCGGCGAGCGAGCCGTAAACGTCGGTGCGCGGGTAGTCCGGGTCGCTGGACTGCCAGACCGGGATGGGGCTGCCCCAGTAGCGGTTGCGGCTGATGGACCAGTCGCGGGCGTTGGCCAGCCACTTGCCGAACTGGCCGTCCTTGACGTTGCCCGGGATCCAGTTGATCTCCTGGTTCAGCTCGGACATGCGGTCCTTGAACTTGGTGACCTCGACGTACCAGGAGGACACGGCGCGGTAGATCAGCGGGTTGCGGCAGCGCCAGCAGTGCGGGTAGCTGTGCTCGTAGCTCGCCTGGCGGACCAGCCGGCCCTGGGCGCGCAGCACCTGGGTGATCGGCTTGTTGGCCTCGAACACCTGCAGACCGGCGATCCCGGCGAGATCTCCATGGCCGAACAGCGGCAGGAACTTCGCGCCTTCGTCGACGGAAAGGACGACGGGGATGCCGGCCTCTTCACAGACCTTCTGGTCGTCTTCACCGTAGGCCGGGGCCTGGTGGACGATGCCCGTGCCGTCGGTGGTGGTGACGTAGTCTGCCACGAGGAAACGCCAGGCGTTCTCGGTGCCGTACTTCTCGGCGTCGTGGAAGTAGTCCCACAGGGGCTCATACTCCAGGCCTTCGAGCTCCGTGCCGATGTGGCGGGAGGTGACGGCTGCCTCGGCGGCGGCGGCGCCTTCGGTGCCGTCTCCGTAGCCGAGGTCCTTGGCGTAGGCGCCGAGCAGGTCCTCCGCGAGCAGGAAGCGGCCCGTGACGGGCGCCTCGGCCGTGGCGGCCTTGACGCCGTTCGGGCCTGCCGGCAGGACCACGTAGGTGATGGCGGGCCCGACGGCGAGCGCCAGGTTGGTGGGCAGCGTCCACGGCGTCGTGGTCCAGGCGAGCGCCTGGACGCCTTCGAGCTGCCTGGACAGCTCCGACTTCCCTGCGGTGATGGGGAACGTGACCGTGACGGTCTGGTCCTGGCGGTTCTTGTAGACGTCGTCGTCCATGCGCAGTTCATGGTTGGACAGCGGCGTCTCGTCCTTCCAGCAGTACGGTAGCACGCGGTAGCCGTTGTACGTCAGGCCCTTTTCGTGCAGCTGCTTGAAGGCCCACAGCACGGATTCCATGTACTCGACGTTGAGGGTCTTGTAGTCGTTCTCGAAGTCCACCCAGCGTGCCTGCCGGGTGACGTAGCTCTTCCACTCGTCGGCGTACTTCATCACGGAGGCGCGGCAGGCGTCGTTGAACTTGTCGATGCCCATGGCTTCGATCTGGGTCTTGTCCGTCATGCCCAGCTGCTTCATGGCCTCCAGCTCGGCCGGCAGCCCGTGGGTGTCCCAGCCGAACCGGCGCTCCACCCGGCGTCCGCGCTGGGTCCGGTAGCGGCCCACGAGGTCCTTGGCGTAGCCGGTCAGCAGGTGGCCGTAGTGCGGGAGTCCGTTGGCGAAGGGAGGCCCGTCGTAGAAGACGAACTCGTTGCTGCCGGGCTTTCCGCCGGGAAGGTCGGAATCGCGCTGGTCGATGCTCGCCTGGAAGGTGCCGTCCTCGTCCCAGTACTTGAGGATGCGCTCCTCGATCTCCGGGAACTTCACGGAGGCGGATACGCCTGCGGCGCTGGAAGCTGCGTTGGACGCGGAGGTGGTGGCGCCGGCGCCTGTCGGTGCGGCTGAGGCCTTGGGGTAGTAAGTCATCTCGACATCCTGGGTTGAGCGGTGAACAAAACAATCATTCAGGATGCGAGGACGGCCCGTGCGCTGTTGTCCAACTGCTGGACGACGCCACCCGGCACCGCGGTACCACCTCACTTACCGCACCGGACCGCCACCTTCAGGGAAGGAGGAGCACCGGCGTCGGCCGCTCAATTACTGCTGTGACGGGCTTACCCGTCCGGTTCTACTGGTCCTGCCGCGTTCGCACCACGTCTGTTGTGCCGCGCCCGCGCCGGGGCGTTCTTCCGGAAGCTCACCGGTGATGGCCGGGTCAAAGCTGCTGTCCCAAGTCTAACTGGTGTGCCGGAGGGCTCCGCAACCTAGACTCATCCCATGATCTTGCCAGTTCCCGGCGGCATCCGGTGGTGAGGCCGCGGCGCGGCCGGGTCCTCTCATGGGACGTCCTGGCTTCGCTGAGCGCCGCCCCGGTGGCGGCCCTCTCCGTGTTCCGTGCGGTGCCGGCAAAGTGGCCCACGCCGGTGGTCCAGTTGCTGTCCTTCACCCCGTGGCTCGTCCTGCCTGCCACAGCGGCCGTCCTGTCCGGGTTGCTGAGCTATCGCAGGTGGCTCGCCCCGGCAACGACCGCGCTCCTGGCGGTGCAGCTGTTCTGGCTGTTTCCGCGGGAGCGGTTCTTGTTCCCCGTCCGCAGCCAGGACCCGCCGGATCAAGGCGTCGCCCTGGTGGAACTGAAGGTGATGAGCATCAACGCCAAGCTGGGCAGGGCGGATGCGGCCGGGATCGTCCGGCTGGTCCGCGGGGAGGGCATCGGGCTGCTGGCCGTCCAGGAACACACGCAGGCGCTGGAGGACCGGCTGGCCGCCGAGGGTCTGGCCGCGCTTCTTCCCCACCGGATCAGCCGTCCCGTTAAGGGTGCAGCCGGGAGCGCCGTGTACTCGGCTCACCCGATCCGGCTGATGGGATTACTGCCGGATGCACCGTTCCAGATCCCCACGGTCCGCGTCGCCGTGGAAGCCGGCGGGCAATCCGCGTCCCTGGACGTCACGAACGTGCATACCCAGGCACCGGTTGGTGCGCGGATAGCGCAGTGGCGCGGCGACCTGGCGGCCCTGGGCAGGCTCATGGCCAGCCCCGGGAACCTGCTGCTGATGGGGGACTTCAACGCCACGTACGACCACCTCGAGTTCCGGCAGCTCCTCGCGGGCGGTGCCGGCGGCGCGAAACCTGTGGATGTCGGAATGGCGGAAGGATGCCGGCTTGTTCCTACCTGGCCCATGGACGGCCTGGCGCTGCCGGGCATCGTCATTGACCACTTGATCACGAGCCCGCAGGTCCGGAGTGCGGCGTATTCGGTGCACCCTGTGGCCGGGACCGACCACGCCGCCATCGTGGCGACGCTCGCCGTCCCGGCTGCGCCATAGGGCCCGCCGTGGCAGCCTGCCCGGCCCGGAGCAGACCGCGTCAGCTTGTGCGGATGACCTTGAAGTTGGAGGCCTGCGCCACCGGGCGGATCACGATCTGGTCCAGGTTGACATGGTGCGGCGCCACGACGGCGTACCGGACGACATCGGCGACGTCGGCGGCCGTCAGCGGTTTCTCCACCCCGGCGTACACGTTGGCGGCCGCTTCCTGGTCGCCGAGACGGTTCAGCGCGAATTCCTCGGTGTAGACCATGCCGGGGGCCACCTCGATCACGCGGAGGTTGTGCTCGGCCTCCTCCAGGCGGAGGGCGCCGGTGAGGGCATGCTGGGCGAACTTCGCAGCGTTGTAGCCGCCGCCGCCCTCGTAGGCGGACAGCCCTGCCGTCGATGTGAGGTTCAGGACGGTGCCTTCCCCGCAGGCTCGCAGCATCGGCAGGAACGCCCGGGTGAGCTTCATGGTGCCGAGGACGTTGACCTCGAACATCCATTCCCAGTCCTCGGTCCGGGCGCCACCGATCTTGTCCGCACCCCGGGCACCGCCGGCGATGTTGATGAGGGTGTCGATGCCGCCGGCGCGGGTCACTTCGTCGAGCAGCCGGGCGACGTCGGCGTCGTCCGTCACGTCAGCCGGGATGGCGACGGCGCCGGTTTCGGCCGCGAGCGCCTCAAGGCGGTCCGCGCGGCGGGCCACGGCGAAGACCGTCCACCCTTCGGTGCGCAGCGCGCGCACGGTGGCCTCTCCGATTCCGGTGCTGGCGCCTGTGACTACTGCTGCTCGATTTGCAGTTCCTGCGTTTTGGATTCCCTCAGTCATGGGACCACCCTAACCGCAATTCCCGGCCCGTTGCCTGCAGCGCAACGACTCGGTCAGTGCGCCTGGCTAGTGCCGGCCGCTTCGTTGCAGGAACTCCATCAGGACCCGGGCGTGGTTGGTCTCCGGGTCCCGGGCCCCGAACAGCAAGGTCACTTTCCCGTGGTCGGCCGCGAGCTCCCGCAGGGTCTGCACGGCCGGGTTGGTTTCGAGTTCCGCTTCGTAGGCGGTGCGGAAGTCCGCAAACCGTTCCTGCATGTGCGCGAACTCCGTCCGGAGCGGCGGTGACGGCGCAACTTCCTTGAGCCACAGTTCCAGGTGGGCGCGCTCCTTGCTGACCCCCCGGGGCCAGAGCCGGTCCACCAGAACCCGCCAGCCGTCGTCGTCCGCGGGTTCGTCATAGACGCGCTTGATCGCAAAAGTTCCGGCAGATTTCTCCATAGTGCGCATGCTACTGCAGGTCAGCGCCGCGGTACGTGAAAGAATTGGCGCATGGCTGAAGACAATCAGGGTACAGACACGCCCACCACCGCCCCCATCAACGTTCCGGACAAGCCCGCCCTCGAGGGGCTCGAAGACGCCCTCACCCGGCGCTGGCTTGACGACGGGACCTACAAGTTCAACCCTGACACCACCCGCGAGCAGGTGTACTCGATCGACACCCCACCGCCCACGGCGTCGGGGTCCTTGCACGTCGGCCACATGTTCTCCTACACGCAGACGGACGTCCTGGCGCGCTACCAGCGCATGACCGGCAAGAACGTCTTCTACCCGATGGGCTGGGACGACAACGGCCTGCCCACCGAACGCCGCGTCCAGAACTACTACGGCGTGCGCTGCGATCCCTCCATTCGGTACGACGCCGGCTACCGTCCGCCGGCAGAGCCCGCCAAGAACCAGCGCGATTTCGACGTCATCTCCCGCCGGAACTTCATCGAACTGTGCGAGGAACTCGCCGTCGAGGACGAGAAAGTCTTCGAAAACCTCTTCCAGACGCTGGGCCTGTCCGTCGACTGGGACCTCACGTACCGGACCATCGACGATAACTCCCGCGCCGTTTCGCAGCGCGCGTTCCTGGCCAACCTCGCCGCCGGCGACGCCTACATGGCCGAAGCCCCCACCCTGTGGGATGTCACTTTCCGCACAGCGGTGGCCCAGGCCGAGCTGGAGGACCGCGAAGTCGCGGGCGCGTACTACCGCTACCCGTTCTTCACCGCCGAGGGCGAGAAGATTTTCATCGAGACCACCCGCCCCGAACTGCTGGCCGCCTGCGCCGCGCTCGTGGCAAACCCCGACGATGAGCGGTACCAGCCGCTGTTCGGCAAGAAGGTCACTTCACCCCTCTTCGGCGTGGAGGTGGAGGTCAAGGCCCACCCGCTCGCCAAGGCGGACAAGGGATCCGGCATCGCCATGGTCTGCACGTTCGGCGACCTGACCGACGTCACCTGGTGGCGTGAACTCCAGTTGCCGACGCGCGCGATCGTGGGCCGTGACGGCCGCATCATCGGCGAGACCCCGGACTGGATCACCACCGAAGAAGGCCGCGCCAGCTTTGAGGCAATCGCCGGCAAGACAGTCTTCAGCGCCAAGGAAACAGTGGTGGAGCGCCTGGCCGGGGCGGAACTGCTCGACGGCGAGCCCAAGAAGATCATGCACCCCGTCAACTTCTTCGAAAAGGGCGACAAGCCCCTCGAAGTCGTGACCTCGCGCCAGTGGTACATCCGCAACGGCGGACGTGACCAGGAACGCCGTGAACGGCTCATCGGCCGCGGCCACGAAATCGACTTCCACCCGGCGTTCATGCGGTCCCGCTACGAGAACTGGATCTCCGGACTGAACGGTGACTGGCTGGTCTCCCGCCAGCGTTTCTTCGGCGTGCCGGTTCCCGTCTGGTACCCGCTGGACGCCGACGGGAACCCGGACTTCGCCGCCCCCATCGTTCCGGCCGACGCGCAGCTCCCGGTGGACCCTGCGGCGGATGCGGCGCCCGGCTACGAGGAAGCCCAGCGCAATATCCCGGGCGGCTTCACCGGCGACGCCGATGTGCTCGACACCTGGGCCACGTCCTCGCTGACGCCGCAGATTGTCGGCGGCTGGAGCACCGACGAGGCACTCTTCGCCAAGGTCTACCCCTTCGACCTGCGTCCCCAGGGCCACGACATCATCCGGACCTGGCTGTTCTCCTCCGCAGTGCGTGCCGATGCCCTGCAGAACACCGCGCCGTGGAAACATGCCGCGATCTCCGGCTGGATCCTGGACCCGGACCGCAAGAAGATGTCCAAGTCCAAGGGCAATGTGGTGGTTCCGACCGACGTGCTCGAGGAGTACGGCTCGGACGCCGTGCGGTACTGGGCCGCCTCGGCCAAGCTCGGCGCGGACACCGCCTATGAGATCGCGCAGATGAAGATCGGCCGCCGCCTGGCCATCAAGCTGCTCAACGCCTCGAAGTTCGTCCTGAACCTCGGCGCCACCGAGGACTCCGTGGTCTCCTCCGACCTCTCGGTGCTGGCCAACCCCCTGGACCGCGCAGTGCTGGCCCAGCTCTCCGATGTCGTCCTGCAGGCCACCAAGGCGTTCGGGAACTACGACTACGCCCGGGCCCTGCAGATCACCGAGAGCTTCTTCTGGCACTTCACGGACGACTACGTGGAGCTCATCAAGGACCGCGCGTACGGTGCCGCCGGGGAAGCGCAGCAGGCGTCCGTACTGGCCGCGCTGGCAACGAGCCTGGACACGCTGCTCCGGCTCTTCGCCCCGTTCCTGCCTTTCGCGACGGAGGAAGTCTGGAGCTGGTGGCGCACAGGCTCCGTGCACCGCGCCGACTGGCCGTCGGCCGTGGACATCGACGGCGATACGACCCTCCTGGCCACCGTCGGGACCGCGCTCAGCGGCATCCGCAAGGCCAAGTCCGAGGCCAAAGTCAAGCAGCGCACTGAGGTCCTGTCCGCGACTATCACGGCCTCGGAATCCCTCACGACCCAGCTGAAGGCCGGACTCGCCGACCTCAAGGCCGCGGCCAACGCCCGGGAACTGGCGCTCGTGGCCGGCGACGGCGAACTTGCCGTGAGCGACGTCGTCCTGGCCGAGCCCGAGGCGCCCGCGGCGCCCGCGGCGCCCGTGCCCGCCTAGCGGCGCAGCCGCGACAGCGGTCAGGAACACTGCGGTCAGCGACACGGCGGTCACGAACAAACAGAAGGGGCACTCCCCGGCTTCAGCCGAGTGGAGTGCCCCTTCCCGTTCCGGACGCCAGTTACGGATTTTTCAGAGCTGGGCGGCCGTCTCGAAATGCGTGAGCACCGGCGGCGCGGCGAGGAGGTCGCCTAGCCCGCTGCCGCCGTCACCGGCACGCCAGGCGCGGTACGCGGCGTCGTGCTCCAGCGAAGCCCACCGTTCGACGACGAGAACGTGCGCCGGATCCTTGCTGTCGACGAGCACGTCCACGCCGAGACAACCGTCAAATGAACGGGTATCGGAAAGGATCTCCTGGAGCGCGGCGGGCGCCCCGGCCACGGACTGCTCTTTGAGTTTTAGGTCAAGGTGGGCGGTGATAGGCATGACGCTCCAATGCTGGGGGGGACTCACGATGCGGTACATGGCCGGGCGGGCGCCCGGCTCGGCCCATTATCGCAGGGCAGGCATCACCGCTGCTCTGCGATACTGATGGCCCACGCCGCGTTGACGAGGCCGATGTGGCTGAACGCCTGCGGAAAGTTCCCCAGCAGTTCGCCCGATTCCGGGGCCACTTCCTCCGACATCAGGCCCAGATCGGTGGCAAACGCCGCGGCGCGCTCGAAGACCTCCCGTGCCCGCGCCGTCCGCCCCGCCAAGGCCAGGGCATGGGCGAGCCAGAACGTGCACAGCAGGAATGATCCTTCCTCCCCTGGGAACCCGTCAGCCGTCCGGTACCGGTAGACCAGGCCCCGGGCGTCCGTGAGCCGCGCCTCGACCGCGTCCAGAGTGGAGAGCATGCGGGCGTCATCGGCCGGGAGGAACCCCACGATGGCCAGCAGCAGCGCCGAGGCATCGAGGTCGGCCGAGCCGTAGGCCTGCGTGTAGGAGCCAGCCTCCGCGCTCCAGCCGTTTTGCCGGATCGAGGCCGCGATCCGGTCGCGTGCTTCCATCCACCGGGGAACCCTCTCCTCCGCGTCCAGCAGCGCGGCGAGTCCGATGGCCCGGTCCACCGCGACCCAGCACATCAATTTTGAGTGCAGGTAATGGCGCGGCTCCCCGCGGCTCTCCCAGATGCCTTGGTCCGGGGAGTGCCATTGGGCAGCAGCGGTATCCGCAGCCTCCGCCAGGAACTCCCGCGTGCGGGGTGCCATGTCCACGAGAAATTCCGGCAGGGTTGCAGCCGCGTCCAGCAGCTCCCCGTACACGTCGAGCTGGCGCTGGTTCCAGGCGCCGTTGCCGACCCGGACGGGCGAGCTCCCCCGCCATCCCGGCAGGTGGGGCAGTACGCGTTCGCTCAGGTCCAGTTCCCCGCCGACACCGTACATGATCTGCAGGTCCGCACCGTTGCCCGGTCTGGCCGCCGCGTCGGCAGCCGCCGCGGCCAGGAAGCCGAAAAACTTGCCGGCCTCGTCAGGGCAGGCCGCGACCCAGAGAGCCTGCAGGGTCATGCTGGCATCCCGCACCCACGTGTACCTGTAGTCCCAGTTCCGCGTTCCGCCCGCCACCTCCGGAAGGGACGTCGTCGGCGCGGCCACGATCGCGCCCGTGGGGTAGAACGTCAGCGCCTGCAGGATCCGGCCGCTGACGGCGACCAGTTCCTGCCAGGGGCCCTTGTAGCTCTGGTGGATCTCAGACCAGCTGATCCAGCCCTGCAGGGTGTCCTCCAGGCGGTGCGCGATCGCGGCCTGTGTCCAGAACCGCGGGGTGGCCTCTCCGCCGTCCCTGTGTTGAAGCGCGAAGCCAAGGACGTCTCCGGCCTTCAGCGCGAACGTGCCGCGGGCCGCCGGCCCGTCGACGTCGTGGGCGCCGGGGCCGGAGAGGGCCAGGACTTCAGCACCTTCCGCGCCGGCCAGCACCAGAAGGCCGCCATCATCCACCGCCAGCCTCGGCGGGAATTCCCCGTAGCCGGGCCTGGGCGCAAAGACCGACTCCACCCCGACTTCCCCCGCCAGGCACCGCACCTGCCGCAGGAGCGTCCCGGGAGCATCGGCGCCCAGGTCGTGACCCCGCTTTCCGTCGCCGAGGACCAGCGCGTCCGTCACGGTGAGGACCCCGCCCGGCAGCGTGTACCGCGTCTGGAGCACCATGCTTGCTTCCACATAGCGCCGGGAGACGGCAGCCGGACCGGGGGGCTTGATTGCCCAGAACCCCGCCTCCGCGCCAAGGATCCGGGCGAACGCAGAGGGGCTGTCAAAGCGGGGAAAGCAGAGCCAGTCCACGGAACCGGAGGAACTGACCAGCGCGGCCGACCGGCAGTCCGAGAGGAGGGCGTAGTTCGCAATCGGCTCGCTCGTCATCGCTGCACCCTGGGGTCTCGGCACGCCTGTTTTCGGGCAAAGGGGAAGCCCCATCAGCGTTAGCCGTCGGTGGGGCTTCGACTTTTCGATTGTCACGTGACGTCTTAGACAATCTGGCAAGATCCTCTGACTTCCAGGTCTTCCTACCTCGTCACTGGTAGCCATCATCTGACTTTGCCGAAGGCTGCGTCGGATGAGTGTCACTGAATCTTTGGTTCCTGCGTCCCACAACTTTCGAAGTGGGTAAAGTCAATTGTTCTCCCCGGCACCCGGATGCACAAGAGCCCCGGCAGAACTACACGGGAGTAGTTCGGCCGGGGCTCGTGCGCCGAAGCTCACGCTCAGTCGAAGACGGGGCTTTCGGTCCGGCTGCGCTTGATTTCGAAGAAGTAGGGGAAGGACGCGAGCGTCACAGAGGCGTCCCAGAGCCGTCCGGCCTCCTCGCCCCGCGGGATGCGGGTCAGCACGGGGCCGAAGAAGGCGGTTCCGTTGAACGCCACAACCGGCGTACCGACGTCCTGGCCGACGAGGGAGATACCGGCGTCGTGGCTCGCACGCAGCCGGGCGTCGAACTCATCCGTCCGGCCGGCTGCGGCGAGCTCGGCCGGGAGGCCGACCTCGGCCAGCGACTTGGCAATGACCTCGTCGACGTCGGCGTTGCCCTCGTTGTGGATCTTGGTGCCCATGGCGTCATAAAGCGCTTTGATGTACTCGGTGCCGTGCTTTTCGGATGCGGCGGTGATCACCCGGACCGGCGCCCACGCCTTCGCCATGAATTCCTTGTACTGCGCGGGGAGATCCTCGCGGCCGTCATTGAGCACGGCGAGGCTCATGACGTGCCATTCGGTGGTGACGTCGCGGACGTCTTCGACTTCGCCGATCCAGCGGGACGTGACCCAGGCGAACGGGCACATCGGGTCAAACCAGAAGTCAGCTTTGTTGGTCTCTGCTTGAGTGGTCAGGGTTTCAGGCACAGGTGATCTCCTAGGGAAGTCTGGGGAAAGTCGCATTGCGCCGGCGTGGCGGCCGCGCGCGCTAAAGGTGACAGCGGCGCAGGCCGCGGATTTATTCCGGATCAGGCGGACTTACGGCGCTTGACGTCGTGCGCGATCATGGTCGGCGCGGCCTTCTTGGAGACTACGTCTTCGGTGATCACGACAGTTGCGATGTCGTCACGGCTGGGGAGGTCGAACATGACGGGAAGCAGGACTTCCTCCATGATCGCGCGCAGGCCACGGGCGCCGGTGCCGCGTTCGAGCGCCTGGTGGGCAATGGTATTGAGCGCCTCGTCCTCGAAGACCAGTTCGACGCCGTCCAGCTGGAACATCTTCTGGTACTGCTTCACGAGGGCGTTCTTGGGGGTGGAGAGGATCTGGATCAGGGCCGCACGGTCGAGGTTGGACACCGTGGTAATGACGGGCAGACGGCCGATGAATTCAGGGATGAGGCCGAACTTCAGCAGGTCCTCGGGCATGACGTCGCCGTAGGAGTCCGTCGTGTTCTTGACCTCGTTGAGCGGGGCGCCGAAGCCGATCCCCTTGCGCCCGGATCGTGAACCGATGATCTCCTCGAGGCCTGCAAAGGCCCCGGCGACGATGAACAGCACGTTGGTGGTGTCGATCTGGATGAATTCCTGGTGCGGGTGCTTCCGTCCGCCCTGCGGCGGGACGGAGGCGACCGTGCCTTCGAGGATCTTCAGCAGCGCCTGCTGCACGCCTTCGCCCGATACATCCCGGGTAATGGAAGGGTTCTCGCTCTTGCGCGAGATCTTGTCGATCTCGTCGATGTAGATGATGCCCTGCTCGGCCTTCTTGACGTCATAGTCGGCGGCCTGGATGAGCTTGAGGAGGATGTTTTCGACGTCCTCGCCCACGTAGCCGGCTTCGGTCAGCGCGGTGGCGTCGGCGACGGCGAAGGGGACGTTGAGCCGTCTGGCCAGGGTCTGGGCCAGGTACGTCTTGCCGCAGCCGGTGGGCCCGATCAGGAGGATGTTGGACTTGGCGATCTCGACGTCGTCGTGGTGGATGCCTTCGGCGAGGCTGCCGCTCTTGGGGGCGTGGCCGGCCTGGATGCGCTTGTAGTGGTTGTAGACGGCGACGGCGAGGGAACGCTTTGCGGGCTCCTGGCCGATCACGTATTCCTGCAGGAAGTCAAAGATCTCGCGGGGCTTGGGCAGTTCAAAACTGCCCAGGTCAGCTACTTCCGCGAGTTCTTCTTCAATGATCTCGTTGCAGAGTTCAATGCACTCATCGCAGATGTAGACGCCGGGCCCGGCAATGAGCTTGCGTACCTGCTTCTGGCTCTTTCCGCAGAAAGAACACTTCAGCAGATCCGTGCTCTCGCCAATCCGAGCCATGTGTGAACCCCTCTAGTATCTTGCCGCTGGCTGTCTGTAGCTCCTGCGCAGCGCTGCACTCATTACTGGAATCACGGACGTCCCTTGGGAGATGCCAGCCGTGACATGTTCCACTCTAGGTCACTTTGGGTCCGTTGGGTGGAAAGCTGACGCCGGTGCGGCCATTTGGAATGAGCCGCACCGGCGCCGTGGATTGCTTCTTACTTGGCGATTGCCTGGGACTTGATCTTGCGGGAATCGAGGACCTGGTCGATCAGGCCGTACTGCATGGCCTCGGCGGCCGTGAGGATCTTGTCCCGCTCGATGTCGTTGTTGACCTGCTCCGGTGTCCGGCCGGAGTGCTTGGCCAGGGTGTCCTCCAGCCAGGACCGCATGCGCATGACCTCGGCAGCTTGGATTTCGAGGTCGGAGGCCTGTCCGCCCTGGCCGCCCGAGAGTGAGGGCTGGTGGATCAGCACACGCGCGTTCGGCAGAGCAAGGCGCTTGCCGGGCGTGCCGGCCGCGAGCAGCACGGCGGCGGCACTGGCCGCCTGTCCGAGGCAGACGGTCTGGATCTCCGGCCGGATGTACGTCATCGTGTCGTAGATCGCGGTCATCGCGGTGAAAGAACCGCCCGGGGAGTTGATGTAGAGGGTGATGTCGCGGTCCGGGTCGGTGGATTCCAGTACCAGCAGCTGGGCCATGACGTCGTCCGCCGAGGCGTCGTCGACCTGGACGCCCAGGAAGATGATCCGGTCCTCGAACAGCTTGGTGTACGGGTCCTGGCGCTTGAAGCCGTAGGGGGTACGCTCTTCAAACTGCGGCAGCACGTAGCGGCTGCTCGGCAGGTTGCCGGCAGTCGATCCGAAATTGTAGTTCATGTTCATCGCTCCTGAATTCATTACTGTCTACGTGCCGGTCAGTTCTCGGTGGCTGCGCCTGCGGCTGAGCCACCGCTGGAGCCGTTGGCGTTGGTCCCGCCGCCGCCTGCCACGGATCCCGCGTGCGCCGCGATTTTGTCGAAGAAGCCGTATTCCAGGGCTTCCGGGGCCGTGAACCACTTGTCGCGGTCGTTGTCCTTGAGGATGGTCTCCACGCTCTGCCCGGTCTGGTCAGCAGTCAGGTCCGCCATGACTTTTTTCATGTGCAGGATCAGTTCAGCCTGGATCTTGATGTCCGAGGCCGTGCCGCCGATGCCGCCGGAGGGCTGGTGCATCAGGATGCGGGCGTTGGGGGTCGCGTAGCGCTTGCCCTTGGTGCCGGAGGAGAGCAGGAACTGGCCCATGGAAGCGGCGAGGCCTGTTGCCACGGTGACCACATCGTTCGGGATGAACTGCATGGTGTCGTAGATGGCCATGCCTGCCGTGACGGAGCCGCCGGGTGAGTTGATGTAGAGGTAGATGTCCTTTTCAGGGTTCTCGGCCGAAAGCAGCAGCAGCTGCGAGCAGATCGCGTTGGCGTTCTCGTCGCGGACCTCGGACCCGAGCCAGATGATGCGCTCTTTCAGCAGGCGGTTGTAAATGTAGTTATCCTGGGCTGCCGGATCGACCGTAGCCATCCGGGGTGCCCCTGCTTGCTGTGACATATGTACTTACCTCTCGCTGGCAACGGTGACGCCACTTGACGACATCACTGAACTTTCCTATATGGACACTAACGGTTTTCGAAGGCCGTTTGTGCTCAGCTGACGGGCTGTTCGCTGACGGCGCACGATTGCCGGCGCCCTGCGCGCCCGGCACTGGCGGGAGGCCCGGCAGGCTTAAATGCGGCAGCCCCCGGATCGGTGATCCGGGGGCTGCCGCGGTGATTCTAAGGCGCAGTTGCTAGAACTTCACTGCTGCCGGGTCATCGCTTGTCGCGGACTCGGTGGCAGCTGCTTCCTCGGCAGCTTCTTCCTCAACCTCGGCAGGAGCCTCTTCGCCGCCGGAGCGGACGAAGTCGCTGAGGTCAACCTTGTTGCCCTCGGAGTCGGTGACCTCGGCCTGGCCCAGGACTACGGCCAGCGCCTTGCGGCGGCGGACCTCGGAGACCATCATGGGCACCTGGCCGCTCTGGTCGATGATCTGGGCGAACTGGTTAGGGTCCATGCCGTACTGGCTGGCGGTGGTGACGATGTAGTCGATCAGCTCGTTCTGGCTGACGTTGACTTCTTCCTTTTCGGCGATGGCGTCAAGGATGATCTCGTTCTGGAAGGCACGCTCGGTGTTGGCCTTGACCTCGGCGCGGTGCTCCTCGGTGTCGTGCTCCCCTTCACCGTGGGTGTTCTCGGCCTTGAAGTGCGCCTCGAGCTGCTCTTCGACGACGGATTCCGGAACGGGAACCTCGACGAGCTCGACGAGCTTGTCCAGGACCTTGTCGCGGGCCTCGACGCCCTGCTCGACGACCTTGGACTCGGCGGCCTGCTTGGCGAGGTCCTCGCGGAGTTCGGCCAGGGTGTCGAATTCGCTGGCCAGCTGGGCGAAGTCGTCGTCGGCGACGGGGAGCTCGCGCTCCTTGACGGACTTGACGGTGACCTTGACCTGCGCGGACTCGCCGGCGTGCTCGCCGCCCACGAGGGTGGTGTCGAAGATGGCGTCCTCGTCGGCGCTGAGGCCGGCGACGGCCTCGTCGAGTCCCTCGAGCATGGTGCCGGCGCCGACCTGGTAGGACAAGCCTGCGGCGGAGTCGACCTCGGCCCCCTCGATGGTGGCGGCGATGTCGATCGTCAGGAAGTCGCCGTCGGCGGCCGGACGGTCGACGGACTTCAGCGTGCCGAAGCGGCCGCGGAGTTCGTCCAGGGCCTTGTCGACGTCTGCGTCAGTGGACTCGGCGGCGGCAACCTCAACCTTGATGCCGGAGTAGTCAGGCAGTTCGATCTCGGGGCGGACGTCAACTTCGGCGTGGAACTTGAGTTCACCGTCGGTGGCGGACGGGTCCGGCACCTCAGTGATTTCGACCTCGGGACGGCTCAGCGGGCGGATGCCGGTTTCCTGCACAGCGGCCTGGTACCAGCCGTTGAGGCCTTCGTTAATGGCCGTCTCCAGGACGTAGCCGCGGCCAACGCGCTGGTCAATGAGCTTGGAGGGGACCTTGCCCTTGCGGAAACCGGGAACCTGGATCTGCGAAGCAACAGTCTTGTATGCCTCTGCGATGCTGGGCTTCAATTCCTCAAAGGGGACCTCAACATTGAGCTTGACCCGCGTGGGGGTGAGGTTCTCGACAGCGCTCTTCACAGTCTAAGTACTCCTGGTTTTAGGGGGTGGGGTTCTGCGCCGCCAAGGTCTGGCGGTACCTACAGAGTCGGGGTGACAGGATTTGAACCTGCGACTTCCTGCTCCCAAAGCAGGTGCTCTAGCCAAGCTGAGCTACACCCCGTAAGTGCACAGAACAGTCTACGGTCATCCCGGGGGGATTTGCACATTTGACACTGGGGCACTGAATTAGGTTTAGTTGTATCCGGCTTCAACAGCCGACCGGAAGTTTGCCGGAAGTTCAGGCAGGCTCCCGGGGACGTAGCTTAGTGGTAAAGCCTCAGTCTTCCAAACTGATGATGCGGGTTCGATTCCCGTCGTCCCCTCCAGGTCCGCCATACGCTGGTGCGAAGAAAGCCCCTCTCCGGAGGGGCTTTTTCCATGCCCGGGGCGCGTCTCCTTCACACCCCCCATCGACTGCTCCATAACTGCCCTTCCGGCGGTTCAAAAGGGCAGGTATGGAGCAATGGACGGGGAGTCGGCGTCAGATATGTCGCCTAGGCCTGCTGGCACTGCCGGCACCAGTACAGCTTCCGCGCCCCAAGCTCCGTGAGCGCCACGGCCGTTCCGCAGACCCGGCAGCCCAGGCCGTGCCTGCGGTAGACGAAGTGCGCGTCCTCCGGTCCCGGCAGGCCGCCAGCCGAGCCGTCGGAAGCAGGGCCGCCGGAAGCAGCAGGATCGGATTCTGTCCCCTGCGGCGTCCAGTACCGCGCCGGGGTGGTGATGATCCGGCCGTCGCGCACGCCGTCGGACATCATGGCCACTGTGTCATCCCAGAGCAGCCGGGCTGCACGCTCCGGCAGGGAGTTTCCGGGCAGCCACGGGTTCAGGCGCTGCCGGAACAGGAGCTCGGCACGGTAGACATTCCCGACACCGGCAATGAGCTTCTGGTCCATCAGCAGCGCCGCCACGGGAGTCCGTTTGGCACGCACCCCGGAAACGAAACGCTCCCGGCTCCCCGGCAGCCCGCGCAATGGATCCGGCCCCAGCCGGCCCATAACCGCCGCCGTTTCAGCCTCGGTGATGGCCTCGCATGTCGTGGCGCCGCGGAGATCGGCCCAGCCGTGGCCGCTAGCGAGACGCACGCGCACGGCACCCACGGGGTCGGGCGGCCCGGCGTAGGCAGGCAGGGCCGCACCGTCGTCGTAGACCTCCCGCTCCCCCACCTTGCGGGGCGCGCCGATGCTCGAGGCACCGCGGAACGTGCTGTCTCCGCCGAAATCCCAGGCGCCGTAGAGGCCGAGGTGGACGTGCAGCACCAGCCCGTGGTCAAACTCCAGGAAGAGATGTTTCCCGTGCGCGGTTGCGCCCGCCAGGACGTGCCCGTCCAGCAGGGCAGCACCCGCTGCGAACCTCCCCTGCGGGCTCGAGACCGCGAGGCGCTGCCCCGCGAAGACGTCGCCGAACTGGCGTGCCAGCCGGTGGACCGAATGCCCCTCCGGCACTACTCGATGACCTCGCCTGTGCGCTCGTAGGCGGCAATCTTGCCGATCCGGCGCACGTGGCGCTCGTCGTGGCTGAACGGCTCCGCCAGGAACGCCTCGATGATGGCGGTGGCCTCCTCCACGCTGTGCTGGCGGCCGCCGACGGCGACTACGTTGGCATCGTTGTGCTCGCGGGCCAGCTTCGCCGTGGACAGGTTCCAGGCCAGCGCGGCCCGCACGCCCTTGACCTTGTTCGCGGCGATCTGTTCGCCGTTGCCGGAGCCGCCCAGGACGATCCCCAGCGCGTCCGTGCCGGCCTCCTGGTCTGCCACGACGGCAAGCGCGGCATTGATGCAGAAGGACGGGTAGTCATCCAGTGCATCGTAGACCCTGGGCCCGTGGTCCACGACGTCGTAGCCCTTGGCGCTGAGGTGGCTGACGAGGTGGGCGCTGAGCTCCATGCCGGCATGGTCGGTGGCGATGTGCACGCGCGGGAAGTCAGGTGTGGTCACGGCGTATCCGTTCAGTTGGGGCACCGGTGGGCTGCCGGGCTGCGGGGTGGGGACTGCTCCAAGCCTACTAGGGCACCTGCATCCAGCCGGTTCCGGCCCGCACCGGCCCGTTCTTCTGGCCCTTCCTTACCCGCGCGGCGCGTTGCCGTCCCGGCGCGCCCGGGCAGCCACCCGGGAAAGTACATGGGCCACGTTGTCCGCCGACGCGATGCTCCCGCCGCTCACGGCCAGCCGCCGCCCGTCGGAACGGTCGACGACGACGGCGGGGCCGCTGCCGACCAGCAGGGCCGTGGTGCCTCCGTGGCTCCGGTAGCCCCAGCCGCCGTAGTCCGCCGCTTTGACCTCCAGCGGCGTCGCGGCGTCAATGGCTGCGGCCGGCACGTCCATGACCCGCAGGACTCCCGCGGCAAAAACCCGCAGGCCCTTCCGGTCAACCCGGATGCGCGCGAACAGGAACGCCGCGGCGAGCAGGGCCACAGCCACCAGCAGCGCAGCGAGCCACGGCACGGCGATGGCCAGGAGGGCCGCGGGCAGGAGCGTCGCAATCCCGATCATGACGAACACCGAGCTGCGGGCATGCACCCACAGGCTGACGACGTCCCTGGCCAGCTCAGGATCCCGTTCATGTTCCAGAGCCTCCCGGATGGCCCTGTCGTCGTCGACGGACCAGCGTTCGTCGGCCTTGAAGACAAAGCCCATGACGACGCCGAGCGAGAGGGCCGCGCCGCTGCCCAGCGCGAGCACGGACGCGTCCACATGGGAATTCCGCGCATCGGGCAAACCCAGCTGACCCACCAGGACGGCGGCCAGGACAGTGGTGACAAAGAGGCTCAGGGACAGCCCCGCCCCCATCATGATGCGGCGCATCACGGCGGGCCGGGACAGCGGCACGGCCTGGAGCAGCACGGCCCAGCCGGCCAGGACGATCATTCCCGCACCGGCTCCCACGACGGCGGGAAACGGCGCGAAGTCAGCGGCCCCGGCCTCGGTCCAGCGGACGGCCAGCGGCTCGGGCAGCTCGGGCCGGACGAGAAAGGCACACACCACGAACCCGGCGGCCAAAATCAGGGGGAACCCGATCGCAAAACGCAGGGCCCTGGCATCGACGGCATCCCGAAACTTTCCCATAGTCCCAACGCTACCCCGGCCGGCCTGCCGCGATCAGGGTGCGTGTGATGCGCGCAACTTGCCAAGAGCCAGCGACGTGAAAGAATAATTTCACAGTATCGACCGGAGGCCGCGGCCGCCCGGCACCATCGAACAATTCTGGAGGCCCAACTTTGCCCGGTATGAACCTGACGCGCGCCGAAGCCCGCGAGCGCGCCGCACTGATCGCCGTCGACTCCTATGCGGTCAGCCTGGACCTGACGCGCGGCGAGCACGTTTTCGGCTCCACGACGGCAGTGAAGTTCACCGCGGTGCCGGGGTCCTCGACCTTCATCGACGCCGTGACCCACTCGGTGCACAGTGTCACGCTGAACGGGCGCGCGCTCGATCCGGCCGAGGTTTCCGACGGAATTCGGATCGCGCTTCCGGATCTGGCGGCTGACAACGAGCTTGTGGTCGTGGCCGACGCTCCGTACATGAACACGGGCGAGGGACTCCACCGCTTCGTGGATCCGGTCGACAGCGAGGTCTACCTGTACACCCAGTTCGAGGTCCCCGATTCACGGCGCATGTTCGCCGTCTTCGAACAGCCCGACCTCAAGGCCAGCTTCACGTTCACCGTCACGGCCCCCTCGCACTGGGACGTCGTCTCCAACTCCCCCACCCCCGTGCCGGTGGAGGCCACCCCAGGGGAGGACGGCGGCGCCCGCTCCGTCTGGGAGTTCACGCCCACGCCGAGGCTCTCCTCGTATGTCACTGCGCTGATCGCAGGGCCCTACCAGTCTGTCCGCAGCGAGGTGACGTCGGCGGCGGGCCGGGTCACTCCCCTGGGCATCTTCGCCCGCAAGTCCCTCATGCAATACCTCGATGCGGACAACATCTTCGAACTCACCCGCCAGGGCTTCGAGTTCTTCGAGGCCCAGTTCGGCTGCCCGTACCCGTTCGAGAAGTACGACCAGCTCTTCGTGCCGGAGTTCAACGCCGGCGCCATGGAGAATGCCGGGGCCGTCACCATCCTGGAAGGCTACGTCTTCCGCAGCAAGGTCACCGACGCCCAGGTGGAGCGCCGCGCCATCACTGTGCTGCACGAGCTCGCGCACATGTGGTTCGGGGACCTCGTGACGATGCGCTGGTGGAACGACCTCTGGCTGAACGAGTCCTTCGCCGAGTACATGTCCCATCTGGCCGCCGTGGAAAACACCAAGTTCGACCACGCCTGGACCACCTTCGCCTCGGTGGAGAAGTCCTGGGCCTACCGCCAGGACCAGCTGCCCACCACGCACCCGATCTTCGCCGAGATCAACGACCTCCAGGACGTCGAGGTGAACTTCGACGGCATCACCTACGCGAAGGGCGCGTCGGTGCTGCGCCAGCTCGTGGCCTGGGTGGGTCCGGAAGAATTCATGTCCGGCGTCCGCGAGTATTTCAGCAAGCACGCCTGGCAGAACACCGAGCTCAGCGACCTCATGGCCGAGCTCGAGAAGGCCAGCGGCCGCGACCTCGAAAAGTGGGGGCAGCTCTGGCTTGAGACCGCCGGCGTCAACACCCTCACGCCGGACGTCTCCGTCGGCGCGGACGGCCTGATCTCCTCCTTCGCGATCCTGCAGACGGCGATCGAGAGCGAGCCCACCCTGCGGCCGCACCGGCTCGCCGTCGGCTTCTATAACGTCAACGCTGCCGGCAAGCTGGAGCGCGTGCACCGCGAGGAGCTCGACGTCGACGGCGGGCGCACCGAGGTTCCCGCCCTCGCCGGCCTTGCCCGGCCGGACCTGATCCTGCTCAACGACGACGATCTCGCCTACGCCAAGGTCCGCCTGGACCCGAAGTCCCTCGCCACGGCTGCAGCCCACCTGAAGGACTTCAGCCAGAGCCTCCCCCGGACACTGGTGTGGGGCTCCGCCTGGGATGCGGCCCGCGACGGGGAATCACCGGCCCGCGGCTATGTGGAACTGATCCTCGCCAACATCGCCGAGGAATCCGATTCCTCCGTGATCCTGGTCCAGCTCCGCCAGCTGGCGACCACGCTGACCTTCTACGTGGCCGAAGAGCACCGGGAAGCCACCTCGGTTGCTGCGGCCGACCAGCTCTGGGAGCTCGCCTCCGCCGTTGCGGCAGGTTCGGACGCGCAGCTGCAGTTCGTGAAGTCGTACGCCCTGCTGGCCCGCAGCACCGGGCAGCTGGACACCGTGGCCGGCCTGTTGGACGGCTCCTTGACGCTGGACGGGCTGGCCGTGGACCAGGACCTTCGCTGGGAACTGCTGGCGTCCCTTGTCACCGGCGGCCGTGCCGGACAGGAACAAATCGATGCCGAGCTCGGGCACGACAACACCGCCAACGGCCAGAATGCCGCCGCCCTCGCCAAGGCAGCCATCCCCACTCCGGAGGCCAAGGCCGAGGCGTGGGAGTCGATTGTGGTCAAGGGCGATCTCTCCAACGCACTCCAGGGTTCGGCCGTCACGGGCTTCACCCGGGTGCTGGACCCGGCCCTGCTGGAGCCGTACTCGGAGAAATACTTCGAGGCCGTTCCGGGCATCGTTGCCACCCGGACCCATGCGCTCGCCCAGCAGATCGTCGTCGGGCTCTACCCGGCGCAGCTGACCACGCAGGCGACCGTGGACCGTACGGATGACTTCCTCGCCTCGCTGCCGGAAGACAGCGCGGCGCTGCGGCGGATGATGCTGGAGAACCGCGACGGCGTGGCCCGCGCCCTGCGGGCCCGCCAGGCCGACGTCGGCTAGGAGCCCGTACCGGAGCCCCGCCCAACTAGCTCGCAGCAGGGGCCGTTTTGGACCCCCATAACGGCCTTAGCTGCCAGCTAGTTGGGCAGCGACGTGCCTTAGTGTGGACTCATGAGCCTCGACGAGCACCGCTACGCGCTGACAGTCCGCTGGACCGGGAACCGGGGCGAGGGAACGGCGTCGTACCGCGGCTACTCACGGGACCACGACGTCGAGATCCCCGGACTTCCCGTCCTCAAGGGCTCCGCCGATCCGACGTTCCACGGGAACCGGGCGCGCTACAACCCGGAGCAGCTGCTGCTGGCGGCTCTCTCGCAGTGCCACATGCTCTCCTTCCTGCATGTGGCTGTGAAGCACGCAGTGGTGGTGACAGCCTATGAGGACCAGGCTGCGGGCCTGATGCGGACCAACCGGGACGGCAGCGGCCAGTTCGAGTCCGTGACGCTCCGGCCCCGGGTGACCGTTGCCGACGCGGCGTCGCTGGGGCTGCTGGAGGAACTGCACATCGAGGCCAACAAGGTGTGCTTCATTGCCCGGAGCGTCAACTTCCCGGTGCTGCACGAACCCGTGGCCGTCGTGGCTGCCCAGGCGGACTGAACGCGGGGCAACGCTGCGGCACTAACCTTGAAGGTGAACAACGTGTTTGCGCCGGGCCGATGCCGGGCGCCCGGAGCGATGCAGATCCGGAGTGCCGGCCGGAAAATCCTGGCCGGCAAGCGCAACAGCCAAAGGAGCACCCCCGCCGATGTACCGCACGTCCCCTACTGAGACGATCACCCCGCCGGACATTTCGGCCATCAACGTGCCCGGACTGCTCATCAGCATCGGGGTCGGCGTCGCCGTGTGGCTCGTGGCGTCGTTCGTCATCGCAGGGATCACCAAACGCGTCGCGGCCGGGACCACGTTCTTCAAGAAGCCGCACTTCCGCTGGGTGGCCCCCGCACTGCGCGCACTGGACCATGAACGGCGTGTCCAGCGGGCCAACACCATCGGCTCGCTGCTCAACAGCGTCGTCGGCGTGCTGATCGCCGTCATCAGCATCATCTACGTGTTCAAGAACCTCAACGTGGACATTGCCCCGCTGCTGACCAGCGTCGGAATCCTCGGCGTGGCGATCGGCTTCGGCGCCCAGCAGCTCATCCGCGACTTCCTCGCGGGCATCTTCATCACCATTGAGGACCAGTACGGGATCGGCGACGTCATCGAAACGTCCGAAGTCGTCGGCACGGTCGAATCCATGGGCCTGCGGATCACCCGGGTGCGGGCAGACGACGGGACCATCTGGTACCTGCGCAACGGGGAAATCCTGCGCGTGGGCAACCGCTCCCAGGGCACCTACGTCGCCCCCGTCCAGGAAACCGCGGACAGCCCCGACGCCGGGGCGGCACCCCAGCAGAAAGCCGGAGAATAACCGTGACGATCCCCAGCGCCGGCGAGCCCCGCCAGCCCAAGATGCTGATGCAGAACGACCCCTTCAGCCAGCCCGGCTACACCGACAACTTCTACGTCGCCGTGGGCGGCCACGAGACCTTCGTGAAACTCATCGATGTGTTTTACGACGGCGTCGCGACGGATCCCCTGCTGCGGCCCATGTACCCGGAACAGGACCTCGGCCCGGCCAAGCGGCGTTTCCTGATGTTCCTGGAACAGTACTGGGGCGGCCCGACGACGTACGGCGAGGAACGCGGGCACCCGCGGCTGCGCATGCGCCACCAGCCCTTCCGCGTCACCCCGGAGGCGAAGGACCGTTGGCTGCTTCACATGCGCACCGCGGTGGATGCCCTTGAGCTTCCGCCGTTGTACGAGGGAACGCTCTGGGACTACATGGAACGGGCTGCCCTGTCCATGGTGAACAGCCCGTCCGGGGCCTGAGGCCGGACGTGGAAAGACCCCGGAGGCACTTGGGGGAATGTCTCCGGGGTCTTTCTGTGTACAAGACTACCCTGCAGGGTGCCAAACGAGACTTCTGGAGCCGCTCGCGCCCGACTGCGAGCCGCGGAACCCCAGTTGCCGGCGAAGTGAACGAGAAGCGCAATCACGAGGAACGCGACGAGCACGTGCGATGTCGTCGTCAGCGCCGCCGGCCAGCCGCCGTCGGCTCCGCGCCCCCACGAGAAGACGAGGAAGGCCACCGGGTAGGTGAGCCACACGACGGGACGCCACCCGTTGCCGCGCACGGTCCGCGTTACGAGGATCCAATCGAGCGCGACGAAGAGCGGCGCCAGACGGTGGTCGCGAGCCGGGGCCAGTACATGTCCCAGCTCCACCACGGCTCGCCCGGCGGGGCCACGAGGACCGGTAGATGATTCCCGTCATCACCAGATAGAGGACCAGCGCGCCGGCAAGTGATCCCACCACTGTGGCAGCCGCGTCCGCGGCCACGTGGCGGACGCGAGAAGCACGAGTCCGCGAACCCCCGTCAAACTCACGGCGATCACCGGCGCTGACGCGACGCTTTGCCCCCTATGGAGCACATCCGTACTAAGGATCCTAGAGTCCTGAGCCGGTGCGGACCAGGACGTGCCCGCGGCTGCCGCTGAGCCGGAACCACCGTCCGGCTCGCAACAGCTGCTGCTCCCCGTCAGCCAGGAAACCCAAGGTGAGCGCCGCGAACGCGGCGCCCGCCGGCAGGCCGCCGGCGCCGGGCAGGGCCCGGCCCCACACAGTGGCGCGGGCGTTGTTGACGATCAAGGCACCGGGCTGGTCCGGAATGACTGCGGCAACTTCGGCGATGCCGGCCTCCGCGGCCTGCCGCAGCGCGGTGTCCCGGAGGGTGCCGAATAGCTCCCACCCGCCCCGCGGCGCCCCCACACCGGCCCATGACTCGGCCACGTTCACCGGCGGCAGCGGCAGCTCGACGTCGTTCTCCCCCGCCCGTGCAAGCCGGTCCAGCACCGCTGACAGCGGCACCGTCACATCGGTCTCGGCAGGCTGCGCCAGCGCCATGGTGCGCAGGCCCAGGATGGTGGGCGTGGATTCCCCCAGCAGCCGGGGCCGCAGCACGCACACATAGGCGGCGAGCACGGGACCGGACGCCTGCAGCCGGATGGCGCCGTCGTCAATGGACTTGGCGCGGGTGGCGAACGTGCGCAGGTCGGCAAGGTCTCGGGGATCGGTGAACCGCAGGGGCTGGGTTAGGACGTCAGACACAATATGGACTCTACCGGTTGTGCCTCTTTTGAGCGGTGCCGGGGTGACGTCTAGAGTCAAACCATGACTGAAGCCGAAGCCGGATTGCAGGGGCTGCCCACGCAGGACCCCACCTCCTCGCTCATCCAACTCCTGAACCTCGGCGAGCTGGAAGGCGCCCGGACGGACGAGGACATTTTCATGGGCCCTTCGCAGCAGCAGCCGCGGCACCGGGTCTTCGGCGGACAGGTGCTGGCGCAGTCCCTCATCGCGGGCAGCCGCACCGTTGCCCCCGGCCGCAGCGTGCATTCCATGCATGGCTATTTCCTTCGCCCGGGAGACGCCAACAAGCCCATCACCTTCGGCGTCCAGCGTCTCCGGGACGGCCGGTCCTTCTCCGCCCGCCGGGTCCACGCCTACCAGGAAGGCATGCCGATCCTGTCGATGATCGCGTCCTTCCAGGACGAGGACGAGGGCATTGAGCACCAGTCCGAGATGCCCGCCGGCATCCCCGCCCCGGAATCCCTGCCCAGTACGGCCGACCTCCTGGGGAAGTTCGACCACCCGGTTGCGAGGCACTGGGCCTATGAACGGCCGTTCGACATCCGGCACGTCGACCCGGCGCTGTACGTCTCGGCCAAGGGCCGCAAGGAAGCACGCAACGCCGTCTGGATGAAGACCTTCGGGCCGATGCCGGACGACCCCGGCCTGCACCGGGCCGCCCTGGCGTACGCGAGCGACTACACCTTGCTCGAGTCGATCCTCCGCAAGCACGGAATGAGCTGGATCACGCCCGGAATGTCCGTGGCGAGCCTGGACCACGCCATGTGGTGGCACCGTCCCGTCCGGGTGGACGAGTGGCTGCTCTACGTCCAGGAATCCCCCAGCGCCCAGGGCGCTCGGGGCCTTGCGACCGGCAAGATCTTCAGCCAGGACGGCCGCCATGTGGCAACGGTGGCGCAGGAGGGCATGATCCGTGTTCCGACGGACCTCAAGCACAAAGTGGCGGGCGCGGTCCAGTCCAAGGTCCTGCAGCACCAGATGCGCAAGGCCGAGCACCGGTGACGCCGGGCCGAGCGTCCGCAGGATGACGAGAAAAGGCCGGCTCCCCGCGGGGAGCCGGCCTTTTGTCTTGCGGTGCTTAGTCGCGGGTGAGGCGGCGGTGGGTCACGCGGTGCGGCTTGGCGGCATCCGGGCCCAGGCGGTCGACCTTGTTTTCCTCGTAGGACTCGAAGTTGCCCTCGAACCAGTACCACTTGGAGGGGTTCTCCTCGTCGCCTTCGTAGGCGAGGATGTGGGTGGCGACCCGGTCCAGGAACCAGCGGTCGTGCGAGACCACGACGGCGCAGCCCGGGAATTCGAGCAGGGCGTTTTCGAGGCTGCTGAGCGTCTCGACGTCGAGGTCGTTAGTGGGTTCGTCGAGGAGCAGCAGGTTTCCGCCCTGCTTGAGGGTCAGCGCCAGGTTGAGGCGGTTCCGCTCACCACCGGAGAGCACGCCTGCCTTCTTCTGCTGGTCCGGTCCCTTGAAGCCGAAGGCGGCAACGTAGGCGCGGGACGGCATTTCGACGTGGCCGACCTGGATGTAGTCGAGTCCGTCGGAAACGACCTCCCACAGGGTCTTGTTGGGGTCGATGCCGCCGCGGCTCTGGTCGGCGTAGGAGATCTTGACGGAATCGCCGATCTTCAGTTCACCGCCATCGAGGGGCTCCAGCCCGACGATGGTCTTGAACAGGGTGGTCTTGCCGACGCCGTTCGGGCCGATGACGCCCACGATGCCGTTGCGGGGCAGCGTGAAAGTCAGTCCGTCGATCAGGGTGCGGTCCTCGAAGCCCTTCTGGAGGTTCTTCGCCTCGAGCACGAGACCGCCGAGGCGCGGTCCCGGCGGGATCTGGATTTCTTCGAAGTCAAGCTTGCGGGTGCGGTCGGCTTCTGCAGCCATTTCCTCGTAGCGGGCCAGACGGGCCTTCGACTTGGTCTGGCGGCCCTTGGCGTTGGAGCGGACCCACTCGAGTTCCTCGGTGAGGCGCTTGGCCTGCTTGGCGTCCTTCTTGCCCTGGACTTCCAGGCGCGCGCGTTTCTTCTCCAGGTACGTGGAGTAGTTGCCCTCGTACGGGTAGAGGTGGCCGCGGTCGACTTCGGCGATCCACTCGGCCACGTGGTCGAGGAAGTACCGGTCGTGGGTGACGGCGAGGACGGCGCCGGGGTAGCTGGACAGGTGCTGCTCAAGCCACAGCACGCTCTCCGCGTCGAGGTGGTTGGTGGGCTCGTCGAGGAGCAGCAGGTCCGGCTTCTGGAGCAGGAGCTTGCACAGTGCCACGCGGCGGCGCTCACCACCGGAGAGCAAGGTCACGTCGGCTTCCGGCGGCGGGCAGCGGAGGGCATCCATGGCCTGTTCAAGCTGGGAATCGAGATCCCAGGCATCGGCGGCGTCGATCGCTTCCTGCAGCTGGCCCATTTCCTCCAGGAGGACGTCGTAGTCAGCGTCAGGGCTGGCCATTTCCTCGGAGATCTCGTTGAAGCGCTGGATCTTGCCGATGATCTCGCCCACACCTTCCTGGACGTTGCCCAGGACGGTCTTGTCCTCGTTCAGTGGCGGTTCCTGCAGAAGGATGCCCACCGTGTAGCCGGGGCTGAGCCTGGCCTCGCCGTTGGACGGGGTGTCCAGACCGGCCATGATCTTGAGAATGGTCGATTTACCGGCACCATTCGGGCCGACGACGCCAATCTTGGCCCCCGGGAAGAAGGACATGCTCACGTCATCGAGGATAAGTTTTTCGCCAACGGCCTTGCGGGCCTTGGTCATTGTGTAGATAAATTCCGCCATGCCTACAAATCTAGTGGCTCCGCCGGGATAACTCACATTCCGGGGGCACTGGACACGGTCCTTAACTCAGCCCGGTACTCCCACGAGGACAGCCGCCCCTCCGCCAGGGCCTGCATAACGCTCACGGCAACCCCGGCCTTCCGCAGCAGCGCAACAATCCAGTTGCCGCCCTCGCGCACGGCGTCTTTGACGGCTTCGGCCTCCGGCCCCGTAGGCCAACAGCTTCGGGGCCGCGGCGTTGAGGGACACCGGCGACCCGGACCGGTGCCCGAAACCGTGCTCCCCTGCCGCGACGGCGAGGGGCACCGCCCGGCGTGCTCTCGTCGTGGCCCGTAGCACCGGGCAATTTCTGCCGCGAAGGACCCGGGACCCGGCGCCGGCCGCCGGACCCCAATCGTCGTCACCGCTCACACGGGCTGCACGGGGCCGCCGGCTCACTGGTGTACCGGGGGCGGGGTTAAGAGCCGGGTTCAGGCGGCTCCTTTAAGTTCCCCGGTTTCCTGATCGACCTCCTCTTCCTCTACGCCAGTGCCGTCGATGAACATGACCGGCGGTGGTGCCTCGTCGTCGTCGTCGGCCCCCTCGGGCATCCTGTGCTCGTCGTCGGTGTTGTCCGGGCTGTCATGCTGGCTGTCCTTGTGGCCGTCATCCGGGCCGAGGTTGGGGGCGGAAGGCTGACCGCCGGCTGCCTGGTTGCCGGATCCGGCCGTGCGCGTGAAGTTGGCGGAACCCCACATGAGGTCGTGGCCGACGGATTCGGCGTCGATTTCCGCAACGTGATAGACCCTGCCGTCCTTCTCCCAGGTCCGCATCTTCAGCCTCCCGACGACGATGACCCGCTGGCCCTTCTTGATGCTGCAGCCGACGTTGCCAGCAAGTTGCCTGTATCCCTGGACGGTAAACCAGTTGGTGTTCCCGTCGACCCAGGTGCTGGTCGCACGGTCAAAACGCCGATCGGTGGCGCCCATCCGGAATGATGCCGTGGCCACGCCACCGGGGGTTGTCGACGATCTGATCTCAGTGGCGACGAAGCCACGGACCGTGATGTTGTCACTCATTCTCATGTCCTGTCTCGAATTGTCGTGCCCTAGAAGGCATTTCCAGCTTCGCCTGACGAGCTTCCCGCGGGGAGTCCCGAACCGAGCCATGTGGAAAACCAGGGATCACAGGGGTTGCTGGGGACAAGTGGCGACGGGCTGGAGCAGCCGCGTGCCGTGCTTGACCGTCGCCGGCCGGAAGGCACTGTAAACTTTTTGAGGCGTCCCCGGGCAATGGCCGGACGGTGCGCCACCGTGCCCCAGTAGCTCAGGGGATAGAGCAGCGGCCTTCTAATCCGCCGGTCGGGGGTTCGATTCCCTCCTGGGGCACAAGAGCGTGGCCCTGAGTTGTGGATGTCCACAACTCAGGGCCACCCACCTCTTCAGCACCGGCCGCCGGACCCACCCGGCCGCCTCCGCCGGGGCGCCGGCAGCACGGGGCTGATCAGATCCACTTGTTGTGTTTGAACGCCAGATACAGGACCACGCCCATGCCGACCATGAGCCCCAGGGCCATCGGGTAGCCGAGGTCCCAGGCGAGTTCGGGCATGATGCGGAAGTTCATCCCGTAGATCGACGCGATCAGAGTCGGGGCGAACAGGATTGCAGCCCATGAGGAGATCCGCTTGACCTCCTCGTTCTGCGCGATGCTCGACTCCGTCAGGAGGCGCATTTCGTCGTTCTGGCGCTGGGCCACGAGTGCTGCGTTGACGGCCAGCGCGTTCTGGAGCAAGGCACGGAAGGCCGTGATCCGTTCGCCGAGCCGTAGCGTGTGATCCAGGACATCCCGGAAGTGGTCCTGCAGTTCAGGGTGGGGCTCCCGGTCCGGAGCTCCCGCCATAAGCGACTGAAGGATGGCCGGAAGAGGCGCCGTCGCGCGCTGGAACATGATGACCTGGCGCGAAAGTTCGTAGATCCTGCGTGACACGCCCGGATCTGCGGCGAAGAGATCATCTTCGATTTCATCGATGTCGTTCTCCAGACCGGCGGCGACCGGCTCATACTCGTCGACCACCTGGTCCACTATCGCGTAGAGCACGGCGTCGGGACCCAGGGCCAGGAACCCCGGCTCGGCTTCCATGCGCCGGCGGACCCGCGCCAAATTCGGTGACTCGGCACGGCGGACAGTAATCACAAAATCGGGACCCGAGAAAACGTGGATCTCGCCAAACTCGACCTTTTCCACGTCGTCCAGATACCGCGCCGGCCGCAGCACCAGGAACAATGTTTCGCCGTAGTGTTCCAGTTTCGCCCGCTGATGGCCGGCGAGCGCGTCCTCCACGGCCAGATGGCTCAGGTCGAATTCTTCGGCAACCGACCCCAGCTCCTCCGCGTCCGGCCGGTAGAGTCCGATCCAGGCCATGCCCTGTCGCTGCCGCAGCAGGAAATACGTCTCGTCCAGGTCTTCCGGATCCGCGGTCCGGTAACCGTCCACGTATACGGCGTTATCGACAATGGTCACGGCCGCGCCTCCTCTTCAAGGCTCTGCAAGGCTTCCCTTGGCTGTGACGTTATACCGTCCCGCGGCCGGTGCCAACAGCCGCGCCCTCCCCAGAGGGTCGGCCGAGTTGCCGCGACAATTGGCTGCCGCCCAGCGGCCTCCAGCGGCCGCGAGGGCCATGCCGCCGGGATGGAACGGCTTGCCTGAACCGCGCCGGAAGGAACCCGGCCGCGCATCGACAGCGCGCCGGCCGGCGCTAGGTTCGAAGCGCTGCCGGGACGCGCCGTCGTCCGCCCGACGGCGCTCGCGGGCCGGCGGACGCTAAGGCAGCGTCAGGATGACAGGCCCGTCGGCCGTAATGGCCACAGTGTGCTCGCTGTGCGCCGCCCGGCGACCGTTCGCCGAGCGGAGGGTCCATTCGTCGTCGTCGTGGTAGTAGTCATCCTTGCCGCCGAGGATCAGCATCGGCTCGATGGCGATCACCAGGCCCTCCGTGAGCTTGATGCCGCGGCCGGGGCGCCCATCGTTGGGGACGTGTGGCTCCGCGTGCATGGTGCGCCCGATGCCGTGGCCGCCGTGGTCGGCGAGCAATCCATAGCCGGCCCGGCGGGCTGCCCCGCCGATCGCATAGGCGATGTCCCCCATCTTGTTCCCGGGCCGGGCGGCGTCGATCCCCCGGGCCAGTGCCGCGTCCGTAGCGTCGATGAGCGCCTGGTCCGCCGGATCCACCGTTCCGACAACGAAACTGACGGCAGCGTCCCCGCACCAGGCGTCCAGGAAAGCTCCGCAGTCCACGCTGAGGAGGTCCCCGTCCCGGAGCTGGTAGTCGTTCGGGATGCCGTGCACCACGGCATCGTTGACGCTTGCGCAGATCACTCCGGGAAACGGAACCGACGCCCACCGCGGACGGTAGTTAAGGAAGGCCGGGGTTGCTCCCGCCCCCGAAATGGACGCCGCGGCCACTTCGTCAAGCTCCTTGAGTGAGACGCCGACGGCGGCGGCTTCCCGGACCCGGGCCAGCGCGTTCGCCACCACCCGGCCAGCCTCGCGCATCAGGACGATCTCTTCGGGACTCTTGATCATGGACATGGGTCTTCCTTCCGCCGCCGGCGGGAGGACCGCCGGGCTGAGCTCTAAAGCCGACTCCAACTCTAAAGCCGGCGGCACCCTGTCTGCAGTTGCCGCCTGAAGTTGTTGCCTGCAGTTGCCGCCTGAAGCGGCCGGAGCAAATTGCCATCTAGAGTTGCCGCATGGCCAACACCGAACTCATCGCGACGATCCGGACGCGTCTCCAGGAAGCGGCCGATCCCTCCCGTGCTGCGGGGGCGCAGGCGTACATGAAATCGGAGATGCCGCACCTGGGCGTGCGTGTTCCCGAGGTCCGCAGGATAGTCAAAACTGCAGCCGCAGAGCTGCCTCCCGCGGGCGTCGAAGAGTTGAGGTCGACGGCTCTGGCGCTCTGGCGGGACGCCGCCTGCCGCGAGGAACAGTATGCCTCCATCGACCTCACCGGCCTTCGGATGGTTGCCCGCGAGCCCAGCATGCTGGCCGTCTACGAGGAGATCATCCGCCACGGTGCGTGGTGGGACCTGGCGGACGCGGTAGCGCACCGGCTCGGCGCCCTCCTGCAGGCGCACCGGGAGGAGCTGACGCCGGTCCTGCGGCGCTGGAGCACTGACGGGAACCTGTGGATCCGTCGGGCCTCGATCACGGCCCAGCTCGGGGCCAAGTCCGCCACCGACGTCGCCCTGCTGGCGGCTGTCATCGAGGCGAACCTGGTCGATTCCGAGTTCTTCATCCGGAAGGCCATCGGGTGGGCGCTGCGTGAATACGCCAAGACCGATCCGGACTGGGTACGGGCCTTCGTGCAGCGGCACGGCCAGGCGCTGAGCCCGCTTTCACGCAAGGAAGCGCTCAGGAACCTGCACGCCTAGGCCGTCGCAGGGTCCGGGTGCCGTCGCAAGGCCCTGTGGGCGGGTCAGATGACCGGGCGGGTGGTGACCGGCTCGTCCGACTTGCTGAACAGCAGCTTGGTCCGTGGATCCAGGAAGATCAGGTACAGGGCGAACAGCAGGGCGATGATGGCGGCGGCATTGCGGGCCAGTGCCAGGGCCAGGCCGAGGTCTGCTGTCTGGAGGTAGGGGAAGACGTCGAGCTGGTCCGAGATCGCGTAGACCATGAAGAAGGACACGATGAAGTAGAGGGCCTTGACCTGCCAGTCATCACGGATGCCGGTGACGGCAAACAGCGGGATAAGCCAGACGATGTACCAGGACTGGATCATCGGCGCCAGGAGCACGACGGCGGCGAACGCCAGGGTGAGACGGCGCATGAGGCGGTCGTGGTCACCGCGGAAGATCTGCCAGGCGACAATGCCGACGGCCAGCAGTTTGCCGGCGTCGTACACCCATTTGGCCATCCCCCAGCCGTCGAGGCCGAAGGCGTTGGAGATGGATGCGATCACCAGACCGAGCAGGCCAACCGGCGCGTACCAGATCCAGATGCTGCCCGGGGCGGACAGCCCGTTGATCCAGCCGAAGCCGAAGCCGTTGACCAGGCTCATGAGGTACAGCAGCGCCAGGCTGATCCCGGCCGTAAGTCCCCAGTACAGGACCTTCCGCGGCCAGCCGGCGTTCTTCCCTGCCCACAGCAGGCCGATGAACGGCAGGAAGACGATCGTGATGGGCTTGACGGCGATGGACAATGTCACCAGCACGATCCCCAGGATGACCCGCCGCGTCGCGCAGTAGTAGAGGCCGGCGAGGGCGAGGCCGATCATGAGGGAGTCGTTGTGGACGCTGGCGATGAAGTTGGTCAGGAACAGCGGGTTGGCGACGGTCAGCCACAGTGCCCGGTGCGGGTTGACGCCGTGAAGTTCGGCGAGCTTGGGCACATAGATCACGCAGAGGACGATTCCGATCAGCGCGGCGACGCGGAAGAGCATGATGCTGCCTTCCGGGTGCACGTGCGTAGACCAGACGACGAACTGCTCTATCCAGAGGAAGAGCTGGCCATACGGGACCGGAGCCTCCGTCCACATCTTGTCTGCGCCCAGCTGAAAGTAATTCGACAGCGCAGAGATGCCGTTTTCGTACGGATTGAAGCCCTCCACCATCAAACGGCCCTGCCCGATGTAGGCGTACACGTCCCGGCTGAAGAGCGGAACGGAGAACATCAGCGGAAGCCCCCAGGCCACGACTGCCTGGAGTGTGGCCTTGTGGGCCGCTGCCCCCCACACCCGCACTCTCTGGCCAAGCCGCAGCCATGCCCGGACCAGCAACATGCCGCCGACGGCCAGCAGGACGATGCACAGGCCGACGCCGACGGCCTCGGTACGCATCCAGATGAACAGCGGAAGCCGCCGGAGGTCGGAGACCGGGGCCAGCCAGCCGACGCCAAGCGATCCGACCGCCATGAACAACGAGCCGAGGAAGCCGACCAAAATTGGGGACCGGGCGTTGTCAACCTCATCGAGAGCCGCCGCTTGGGAGGTGCGGGACGTACCGACAGCCGTTTTCCCCGCCGCAGGCACAGGCGCCGTCATCTCAGAATCGTCCAATCTGTTTGTGGGGCACATTTCCGTCCCCAGCCGGCCGTTGGGTCCATTCCGGGGCGCGCCACGATGACGAAAAAATCGACGGTGGCGTACCCGAAATCCTAGCACCGGACGGCTCTGGCACGACGAAACGGTAGGCTGGGCGGGTGCCTATATCTAATGAACGCATCGTCTGGATCGACTGCGAAATGACCGGCCTGGACACCAAGAACGACGCCCTCATCGAGGTGGCCGCCCTGGTGACGGATTCGGAACTCAACATCCTCGGCGACGGCGTGGACGTCGTCATCAAACCCGACGACGCCGCACTGGCCCAGATGAACGATTTCGTCCGCGACATGCACACCCGGTCCGGGCTGCTGGAGGAACTCCCGCACGGCAAGACCATGGCAGAGGCGCAGGCGGCCGTGCTCGACTACATCAAGACATGGGTACCGGACCCCCGGAAGGCCCCGCTGGGCGGCAACTCGGTCGGCACCGACCGCGTGTTCCTGGTCCGCGACATGCCCGAGATCGTCGAGCACCTGCACTACCGGGTCATCGATGTGAGCACCATCAAGGAACTCTCCCGGCGCTGGTTCGCCCGGGCCTACTTCCAGTCCCCGGCCAAGATGGGCGGCCACCGCGCCCTCGGGGACATCAAGGACTCCATCGACGAGCTCCGCTACTACCGGGAAGCGGTTTTCGTCCCCGCCCCGGGACCGGACAGCTCCACCGCGCTGCGGATCGCGAAGAAAGTCATGGGCGCCCCGGAAGCCGCCGCGGAAGCCCCGGCCGGGGCCGCTCTTGAGGCCCCTGCCGAGTAGTCGCCGGCCGCGAACGACACCGCCGGGACAGTAATCTGCACCACCTTTGACGGAAATTTCGTCGAAATCGGCAAAAGTGGCAAAAGCACCTGCGAATAACAGGTAAGCTATTTGTCGTTGCCTTTGCAGCCAGCCGGTCCGCCGGAAGGCATGGCGGGGCACATGGTGGGCGTAGCTCAGTTGGCAGAGCGCCTGGTTGTGGTCCAGGAGGTCGCGGGTTCAACCCCCGTCGCTCACCCTCATGAAGGACGGCAGTGTTTGTCCGACCTTTGGCAAAGGCCGCACCGGTTATCCGGTGCGGCCTTTGTTGTCTGTACACAGTGTCTGTGAAATGTCGTCGTCATTGGAAGGAACCGCAGTGAAGCGCCAACTCTTTGAAGAAGACCACGAGATGTTCCGCGAGATGGCCACCGAGTTCAATGCGCGCGCCATCGCCCCGCACTACGCCCAGTGGGACAAGGACCACATGATGTCCCGGGAGCTGTGGACGGCGGCCGGCGAGCAGGGCCTGCTGGGACTCGCGGTTCCTGAAGAGTTCGGCGGCATGGGCATGGACGACTACCGGTTCCGCGCCGTTCTCGACGAGGAGTTCGCCAAGAGCAACCACCTCGCCGTGGGCCTTGCCTTCCACCTGCACGACGACATGGTCCTCCCCCACCTGCTCGCCTATGGCTCGGACGACCTCAAAGCGCGGTGGCTGCCGGGCATGGTGTCCGGCGAAAAAGTCACCTCCGTCGCCTGGACCGAGCCCGGGGCCGGCTCCGACCTGCGCGGCATCCGCACCAAGGCCGTACGCGACGGCGACGGCTGGCTGGTCAGCGGCCAGAAGACGTTCATCGGCAACGGCATCTCCGGAGACGCTTCCCTGGTCCTGGCCAGGACCGACGGCGGCACGGGCCGCGGAAACCACGACTCGTTCTCCCTCTTCATGGTGGAGAAGGGCGAGGGGTACAACACCGGCAGGCAGCTGGACAAGATGGGCCTCAAGGCCTCCGACACGGCGGAACTGTTCTTCGACAACGTCCGGGTTCCCCACGCCGATCTCGTGGGCGAGGAAGGCAAGGGCCTCAAATACGCGGCCGAGCAGCTCCCCCAGGGCCGGCTGGCGATCGCGGTGGCAAGCTCGGCCGTCGTCCGCGCCACCTACGAGGCGACCGTCCGCTACACCAAGGACCGCAACGCCTTCGGCGAACGCATCATCGACTTCCAGAACAGCCGCTTCGAACTCGCCGACATCCTCACGGAAGTCGAGGTCACCGAAGCCTACGTGGACCGGGCGGTTCTCGCCTTCAACGCCGGAGAGCTCGACGCCGCATCCGCCGCGCGCGCGAAGCTCTGGGCCTCCGAGCGTGCCAAGTCCGTCACGGACCGCTGCCTCCAACTGCACGGCGGCTACGGCTACATCCTGGAATACCCGGTAGCCCAGGCCTACCTGGCCGCCCGGCTGCTCACCATCTTCGGCGGCACCAACGAAATCATGCGCGACGTCGTCGGCCGCACCATCGCCGGCTGACCCCGCCGCACAGCACCAGAGGAACTTTTCTCACATGACCGTTCTGCCCATCGTGATCTGGGGCGAGCCCGTATTGCACCGCCGGGCCGCCGACGTCGAAGTCTTTGACGACGACCTCCGGACCTTGATCGCCGACATGTTCGAAACCAACGATGCCGCCAACGGCGTCGGTCTCGCCGCGCCCCAGGTCGGGGTGGGCAAACGGCTGTTCATCTACAAGTACGACAACGACGACGGCGCCCCGCCGGCCGGCGTCGTGGTCAACCCGGTGCTGACGCTCTCAAAGATCTCCGGCGCGCTGCCGGATCCGGACGAGGAAGAAGAAGGCTGCCTGTCCTTCCCGGGCGGCCAGTATCCGCTTAAACGGGCCGAATGGGCCCGGGTCCAGGGCTTCGACGGCGACGGCGGGCCCGTGGACTTCGAGGCGACAGGCTGGTTCGCCCGCGTGATCCAGCACGAGTACGACCACCTCGACGGCAAGCTGTACGTCAACCGGCTGATGGACCGTTACTCACGCAAGGCCATGAAGCAGGCAAAGAAAAGCGGCTGGGGCATCCCCGGGCTGACGTGGATGCCGGGCGTGGACCCGGACCCGTTCGGCCACTGACGCGTGACGTTCACTCTGTGCGGTCGACGGCGGCAAGAATGGCTGCGCCCAGCTCCGCGGGCCTGGTGAACTGGGGCCAGTGCCCTGTGGGCAGGTCCACGTAGTCGACGTCGCGGATCCGCGCGAGTTCCGCCACGAACGGGTGGCCCCCGGCAATCATTTCCGTCAGCATCGAGGACGTAAATTCGCAGGCGATGACGGTGGCCGGGACCTCGTAGCGGCGTTCGTCCCGGAGCTGCTGCTTGTCCTGCGCCACGCCCCGCGGTTGCGGGATCGCGCGGGCGCGGAACATGGTCCGGAGTTCGTCGGTCAGGTCCACGAGGTCCTCGTCATCGAAGAGTTCCCAGGGTGGCAGCGGAATTTCGTCGCCGTCGGCCGGGAGGTCGTCGTTGATGACCCCGCCCTCCCCCAGCGGGCCGCTGTCCACATAGATGGCGCGCGCCACCCGGTCCGGTCTGGCGTCAACCGCGCCATGGATGATGGCGCCGCCACCCGAATGACCAACCAGGACAACGGGGGCGTCACAGGCATCGATCGCGGCGACGACGGCGTCGATGTGGTTGCGCAGGCCGATGCCGGCCCGCGGTGCGTCGGCCGTTTCCAGCCCGGGCAGCGTGAGCGGGTGGACGCGGTGTCCGGCCGCGACCAGCTGCGGCGTCACCTCCGACCACGAGGAAGCGTCCAACCAGAATCCGGGAACCAACATCATATCCATGCCGGTACCCTACCCGGGCCGGCGGCCTTGCGGCACGCCGCGGACTGGGAATTCCGAACCGTGGATTCCGGACGGCCGCTATCCTTCGGCCGGCCTTTCCAGGCTCGCCGCGTAGTCCGGGACATAGCGGAATAGTTCCCGCGGCGGCCGCGTGTAGTTGACGGCCTTCGGCCGCTCCGGCAGCGTTACCGTTTCTGTCCGCACTTCGGTGTAGTCGATGCTGGAGAGCAGATGGGCAATGAGGTTGATCCTGGCCCGGCGTTTGTCTTCGGCCTCCACGACGTACCACGGTGCTTCCGCAGTGTCCGTCTGCACGAACATGTCGTCCTTGGCCCGCGAATAATCCTCCCAACGCAGGATGGCGTCCCGGTCCATGGGCGAGAGCTTCCACTGCCGCATGGGATCATCCAGGCGGGACCGGAACCGCCGCTCCTGTTCGGCATGGCTGATCGAGAACCAGTACTTGAAAAGCAGGATGCCGTCCTGGATGAGCAGACGTTCAAAGACCGGGCACTGCGCCATGAAGCGTTTGTGCTCGGCAGGGGTGCAAAAGCCCATGACGTGTTCGACGCCGGCGCGGTTGTACCAGGACCGGTCCATCAGGACGATTTCCCCGGCGGCGGGGAGATGCGCCACATAGCGCTGGAAATACCATTCACCGCGTTCGCGCTCCGTGGGCGCCGGCAACGCCACGATCCGGGCGAAGCGTGGATTCAGGTACTCGGTGACCCGTTTGATCGCGCTTCCCTTGCCGGCTGCATCCCGGCCCTCAAAAATCACGAGCACCCGTGCTCCGGTGCTGCGGACCCATTCCTGCAGAGCCACCAACTCGGCCTGAAGGCGTAAAAGCTCAGCCTCGTAGAGGTTGAGCTTCAGCCTGGCCGGCCGCCGCCCGGCACGTCCCGGATGCCCCCTGCTACCGGCATGTTCCGTGCCTTGGCCGCCCTTGCGATGTGCCATGGTTTCCCGTTCCAGTCGTCCCGGCGTGGCGATATTCCTACCGCGCCCATTCTCGCGGAGGGAATGGGGGCCCACAAGAGTGCGGCCTGGCGGCGGCCGACCTGGCGGCGGCCCCGGCGGGCTCTTCTATGCTTGGGCCATGGAAGCCTCAGCATCACCGGCGATGCAGCCGATCCTCACGCTAACTGTGAACCCCGCGCTGGACATCAGCACCTCTACCGAACTGGTCACCTCCGGCCACAAACTCCGGTGCAGTGCCAGCCGCGTCGACCCGGGCGGCGGCGGGGTCAATGTGGCCCGGGTGGTGCAACGGCTCGGCGGCCGGACCCTGGCAATCTACACCGCGGGTGGACCCACCGGGGAGGCGTACCGCCGTCTCATCGAGGCCGAGCGGATCCCGACCCTGGTGTTGCCCATCAGCGGGAGCACCCGCGAGGACTTCACCGTCGACGAGACGGCCACTGGCAACCAGTTCCGCTTCGTGCTGGAGGGACCCGAGTTGCGCGAGGCCGAGTGGCGCGCCTGCCTGGCTCTCCTCGAGGAGTCGATCCCGGTGGGCGGCTATGTGGTTGCCAGCGGCAGCCTGCCGCCGGGGGTTCCCGATGATTTCTATGCCAGGGTCGCCCGCGTTGCGCGTCGGCACAACGCGAGGTGCATCGTGGACGCGTCAGGACCGTCACTCGCCGAGGCCCTCGCCGAGGGAGTATTCCTGGTCAAACCCAGCCGGCGGGAACTCGGGCTACAGCTCGGGTTGACGCTGGAGAGCGACGAAAGCCAGCTGGAAGCGGCGTCCGCCCTGGTTGAGGACGGCTCCGCCGAACTCGTCGCCCTGACCCTTGGTGGCGAGGGCGCCGTGCTCGCCTCGAAAGCTGGCACTCTCCGCTTGACCGTGCCCCCGGTGCAGGTCCGCAGCACCGTCGGAGCCGGCGACAGCTTCCTCGCAGCCTTCGTGCTTCGGCTGGCGCAAGGACGGAGTCTTGAAGCGGCTTTCCGTGCGGCTGTCGCCGCCGGCACTGCCACCGTGACGACTACGGCCACCGAACTGTGCCATCGGGCCGACGTCGAACGCCTGGAGGCGCGACTCGAAGCCCTGGCGCCTGAAGGCGGCCAGTAGCCTCGGCGGTGACCCGCCGAGGCGCGTGGGCCCCGTCGGCTAGGGCAGGACCTTGTAGAGGTCAATAGCCGTCTCCTCCGGCGGGGAGGTGAACCCGCCCTCGATGCCGGCCTGCATTCGTGGCATGAGGATGCCGTCGCGGAATTTCTCCCAGCTCTCTTTCGACTCATGGACCGCCATGATCGTCCAGCCCCCGGCCGATGCGCCTCCGGCGTGGAAGAGTTGGCCCTCCGGCAAGCGGCCTTCGCCGGGATGCACGGCGGCAATTGACGCCTCGTATTGCTCTTTCGTTCCGCCTGGGAAAAAGTGCACAACTCCGAAGGCCGAGGAAGCCATTTCTGCTCCTAGAATGGTGGGCTGTATCTGACAGGCCAGTTCTAGACCCCCTACACTTGGCATGTCAACGGGCCGGAGCTTCAGCCACGGGTCCAGTGTGCGGAACGATGGTCTGCTGTTGAGGGCACGCGCCGAGGACCCGCTTCATCGCTTCCTTCTCCGCCGGCGTGACCCACAACTGATAGGCCGCCTTCACTGAGATCTGGCGGGCAACGTAATGGCAGCGGAAGGCCTTGTTCGGCGGCAGCCAGGTGGCGGCGTCGGAGGCGCTCTTGTCCTGGTTGGCGGGTCCGTCCACAGCGATCAGGTTGAGCGGATCGTTCGCGAGATGCTCGCGTTCCTGCGCCGTCAAAAGCTGGGCCCCCTTTTGCCACGCGTCACCGAGGGCCACGACATGGTCGATCTGCACGGCTTTGCTGCTCTCGGCTCCCCGGCGGAAGGTGATCGGGTGGCCGGTGTACGGTTCCCGGAGGGTCCCGCCGGCAACCTGGCACCGGGAACCCTCCACGAATTCCGGGCCGGTCAGATCGCGCCGGAGGATGTCATTGCGCGTATCACAGCCGTTGCGGTCGACATCAAGCCATGCCTGGCCGAAGGCATCCCGGTCGTAGTTGTCCTTAGCGGCCCGGCCCTTGACCGCGAGCGTGTCCAGCACGGCCGCTGCCGCCCCGGACGGCACCGGCCGCACGGGGGCGACAGGCATCATCCAGCCCGCTGCCAGCACGGGAGCCTCGCTGGGGCCACTGCTCTCAGGTTCGGAGGCAGCGAACTGGCCCGCGGTGAAGAACCAGCCCAAGGTGCCCAGGAACAGCGCGCACACCGTAGCCAGGATCACCCAGGCCTGACGGGAACGGCGCCGGGCACGGCGGAAGTCCGTCCAGTTCAGGCTCACGACGGTGAGGGGTATGGCCGGGCTGGAAGCTTCTGCTGCACACCACGAGCCTAGGCCCGGGCGTCGCCGCAGGGGCCCGTGTCCACAGTGTGGAGGAGCAGTTCCGCGGCAGGCGCACCCTGGAGGGGCGGTGCCGCGGCACGGAGCCCCGCTCCAGCCCTACTGCTCCTTGGTCACCCGATGGAGGTCTTCCGCAGCGAGGTCCATGAGCGCCTGCAGCTGGTTCACCCGGGCGTCGTCGAGCTCACCGGCTTGACGCTTGGCGACGGCATCGTCAAGGAGGCGCTTGGCTTCCTTGACGTTGCTACGCGCTACGTCCAGCGCGTGTTCCAAGGTGGTTTCGTGCTCCACAGCCGAGTTCTGTTCCATTGCTCCATTGTGGTTCCCTTTCCCGGCCGATTCCAGTACATCGGCCGGGAAAGGAGTAACAAGTCGCGGGCGGGATCAGACTTCAACGGGGAGGCCGGCTGCCTCCAGGACCGAGACGGCGTCCTTGGCGGGGAAGGACGGCGGGTTCACGCCGGCCATTTCCTCCATGACGCGGACGACCTGGCAGCTGTAGCCGAACTCGTTGTCGTACCAGACGTACAGAACCAGGTTCTTGTCGTTGGAGATCGTCGCCAGCCCGTCGACGATGCCGGCGCGGCGCGAGCCGACGAAGTCCGTGGAGACAACCTCGGGCGAATCGATGTAGTCGATCTGCTTGCGGAGTTCGGAGTGCAGCGACATTTCGCGCAGGTAGTCGTTGATCTCGTCCTTGGTGGTGCCGTTTTCCAGGCTCAGGTTCAGGATCGCGAGGGACACATCGGGGGTGGGGACGCGGATGGAGCTGCCGGTGAGCTTGCCCAGCAGTTCGGGCAGGGCCTTGGCGACGGCCTTCGCGGCACCGGTTTCGGTGATGACCATGTTCAGCGCCGCCGAGCGTCCACGGCGGTCACCTTTGTGGAAGTTGTCGATCAAATTCTGGTCGTTCGTGAAGGAGTGGACAGTCTCCACGTGGCCGTGCACGACGCCGTAGCGGTCGTTGATTGCCTTGAGCACCGGCGTGATGGCGTTGGTCGTGCAGGACGCCGCAGTCACGATCTTGTCCGAGTCGGTGATCGTGCCGTGGTTGATGCCGTGCACGATGTTCTTCAGGTCGCCCTTGCCGGGGGCCGTGAGGAGGACACGGGAAACACCCTTGCTCTGCAGGTGCTGGGAGAGGCCCTCGGCGTCGCGCCAGCGGCCCGTGTTGTCGACGAGGAGGGCGTCGTGGATTCCGTAGGCGGTGTAGTCCACCGTGGCGGGGTTGTCCGAGTAGATGACCTGGATCTGGACGCCGTTGGCGGTGATGGTGTCGTTCTCGAGGTCCACCTTGATGGTGCCCTCGAAGGAGCCGTGCACGGAGTCGCGGCGCAGGAGGCTCGCACGCTTGGTGAGGTCATTGTCGGAGCCGCGGCGCACCACGATGGCGCGCAGGCGCAGGCCGTGGCCGCCGCCGGCCTTTTCGATCAGAAGGCGGGCCAGGAGCCGGCCGATGCGTCCGAAACCGTAGAGGACGACGTCGGTGCTGGTGCGGTCGTCCCCGCCGCGCTTGCCGACGATCTCGGCGAGTTCGCCGCGGAGGAATTCATCCAGGCTGGCGCCGTCGCCTTCGGCGCGGTACTTCTCGGTGAGGCGGGCAACGTCGATGGCCGCCGCGCCGAGGTCCAGCTTCGTCAGGGCATCGAGCAGCGGCGCCGTCTCTTCGAGGCGTAGTTCTTCCTTGCTCATCCGGCGGGCGAAACGGTGCGCCTTGAGGATGTTCATAGTGGACTTGTTGATCAGGCTGCGTCCGTGGATGGAAGTCACCACATTGTTCTCGCGGTACAGCCGGCCGATCACCGGGATCATGGCCTCGGCGAGCGCCTCACGGCCCATCCACGTATCAAGACAAGAATCTGATGTCTGGCTCACAGAACTACCTTCCTAGAATCAACCACATACGACGTCGTATGCGGAAGTCGGCCGCCGGAGGATATCCGGCACCTCGGCGCCGGCGGGGATTCGGTCCACCCCGGGCGCCTCGTGTTGCGCAAGAAAAAGCCGCCGGCTGCGAACGCAGACCCGGCGGCAGAACTTCTACGTTCGCTATCCATTCTAGGTCGGCAGCACAGCGGCCGGCGCCCTGTTACACGTGAAATCACTCACACGGGCGCAGCACAGGAAAGCGCAAGAAAATGGATGGGTTGACCGATACGCCGGGTTCTGTGTTCCCGCGCTGTTACCGGCGCGGGAATAGCGGCCATCCATCTACGGACGCCGTTGCCGACGCCCTCCAGCGGCCTACCCGGACACTCGGGCGGGCAGCCCTCAAACGTGTCCTGTCTGGCCTTGCTCCGGGTGGGGTTTACCTAGCCTTCCCGGTCGCCCGGGAAGCTGGTGGTCTCTTACACCACCGTTTCACCCTTACCTGCTCTCCCCGCCGTGCGGACACGGCCGGAACGCGGGCGGTCTGTTCTCTGTGGCACTGGCCTGCGGGTTACCCCGAGTGGGCGTTACCCACCACCCTGCCCTGCGGAGCCCGGACGTTCCTCGAGCCACTTGCGTGACGCGCGGCCGCCTGGTCAACCCATCCGCTGTACATTCTACGGGCTCCCTCCGCCCCGGGGCACCGGGATCCTTTTCCTGTCCCCGGTGGGAGAATTGAAGGAAGATCGGGGCCGGCCCGGCACCCGGAATCAGGTTGGACCAGGAGGGGATCCGCGTGGACCTCACCAGCATCGTCGTTCTGCTCGTCGTCATTTTTGTCGTGGTGACGCTGGCGCGGATGTCCATCCGGATTGTGCGCCAGTATGAGAAGGGCGTCCTCTTCCGGCTGGGCCGCGTTGTCGGCGTGAGGATGCCGGGCCTGCGCTTCATCGTCCCTGTGATCGATAGGCTCCAGCTGGTCAGTCTCCGGATCGTGACGATGCCCATTCAGTCGCAGGGCATCATCACGCAGGACAACGTGAGCGTCGATATCTCCGCTGTGGCGTACTACCGTGTGGTCGACGCTGTGAAGTCCGTCGTGGCGATTGAGAACGTGGCGGCGGCCATCAACCAGATCGCCCAGACCACCCTGCGGAAGGTTGTCGGCCGGCACAGCCTGGACCAGACGCTGTCCGAAACCGAGCGGATCAACAGCGACATCCGGGAGATCCTGGACGCACTGACGCTGGAGTGGGGCGTCGAGGTCACCCTTGTGGAGTTGAAGGACATCCAGCTGCCAGAGAGCATGAAGCGCGCCATGGCCCGGCAGGCTGAGGCAGAGCGGGAGAAGCGGGCGAAGATCATTGCCGCCGAAGGCGAGTCCATTGCCGCTGCCGCCCTTGGTGCGGCCTCGGACACCATGATGGCGCACCCGCTGGCCCTGCAATTGCGGAACCTGCAGTCCCTCGTGGAAATCGCGGTGGACAAGAACTCGACTGTCGTCTTCCCTGCGCCGCTGATGAGCACCATCGGGGAGCTCTCCGCTTTCCTCGCCCGTGAGAACCAGGCCGCCCAGGCGATGGCGCAGGCAGTGGGGCCGGCGTCCTCGGCGGCGTCCTCAGCCGCGATCAAGGCGGCGTAGAAAGCCCCGATTGCAGGCGCTCCCCGTGGCGGTGTTGCTGCACGGCACAAGGAGCGGCAACCGCTTCGTGTTCGACGTATGTCCATGGGTGTTCTTGGTGTGCTGCTGCTCGCATCGCACGGAAAAGTCGCCGGGCTCCCCGGGGTGGCTGCCTGAACCCGCGCAAAAGCTGTCGCCGGTAGGATCGTACGGTGCTGATTCTGCTGCCGCCCTCCGAGGGCAAGACCCCTGCTGCCGGCGGGGACGCCGTCAACTGGGCCGCCCTGAGCTTCCCGACGCTCAACACCTGCCGGGCCAAGGTCCTCGACGCGCTCGGCACAGTCAGCGCCCACGAGGACGCCCTGGCGCTTCTCGGCGTCGGCGCGTCCCTGAGGGCCGACGTCGAGCGCAATACACGGCTGCACGCCGAACCGGCGGCGCCCGCCCACCAGGTCTATTCCGGTGTGCTGTACGACGCGCTCGGCTACGACACCCTGACGGCGGTGCAGCGGAAAAAGGCCGATGAGTCCGTGTTCGTCATCTCCGCGCTCTGGGGTGCGATCCGCTTTGCCGACGAAGTTCCCGCGTACCGGCTGTCCATGAGTACCGCGCTGCCCGACGTCGGACGGCTGGCGTCCTTCTGGAAACCGCAGCTGAACGAGGCCCTGGCGGCCGCAACGGCGGGCGAGCTGCTGGTGGACTGCCGCTCCAGCACCTATGCCGCGGCCTGGACTCCCCCGCCGGCCCAGACGGTCGCGGTCAACGTCTTCACCGAGGCCAACGGTGTGCGCAAGGTGGTCAGCCACTTCGCCAAGCACACCCGCGGCGAACTGGCACGTCATCTGCTGCAGCGGCGGGGCAAGGCTCCGGCGACCCCGGCCCGGCTGCACAAGGCCGCGGCCGAGAAATGGACCGCGGAACTCGTCGAGGGCACGGCCCGGAAGCCGCACACGCTGAACATCATCCTGCCCAACTAGCTGGCAGCAGGGGCCGTTTTGAGCCCCCAAAACGGCCCCTGCTGCCAGTCAGTTGGGGGTCAGGCCCACTCGGCCGAACGGACCAGGATGCAGCCGGAGTCGGGGCAGAATACGATGTCGTCCTCGGCCGCGGCCTTGATTTCGGCCAGGTCACCGGGGCTGAGGTGCATGCCGGAGCCCTCCGAGGTGCCGTGGAACAGCCGGGCTGCGCCGACGCCGCGCTTTGCCAGGGTCTTTTCGTAGATCGCGAGCATTCCCGCGTCCAGCCCGGCGGCGAACTCCGCTCGGCGTCCGCGCACCACCGCGGCCTCGGCGGCGATTCCGGCCAGCTGCTCGTCCAGTTCGGCCCGGATGGTGCCGAACGAACCCTGGATGTCATCGACAATCTGCTGTTGGGAGGCCTGGCGGAGGCGGAGGGAGTCCAGCCGCTCGAGGACTTCGAGCTCGACGTCCTCGAGGTCGGAGCGGCGCTTGTTGAGCGAGACGAGGTCCCGCTGCAGGGCAACGAGGTCCTTGGACAGTCCCGTGCCGCTGTTCAGCCTGGCCTCGTCGCGTCCGATCCGGGAGGCCACCTGCTCGACGTCGGCTTCGGCGCGTTTGAGCTCCAGTTCGGCGTCGTGGACGGCCACCTTGGCCGCACCGAGCTCGCCGTTGGCCACGCTGAGGGCCGCTTCGAGATCGGTGATCCGGGAATCGCTTTCAAGGCTTCGGCGGCGGTTGGACAAGGACTTGAGCTTGGCATCGAGTCCCTGCAATTCGAGCAACTTCAACTGTTCCGCCGGTGCTGCCTTGGCCACTATTACCTCCGCTTGTTCCTACCGGCCGGAGCCGGGCACCGTATCGGCGCTCCCTAGACTCTAGCGCCTAGCGTCTTCCCCGGCCTCGCTACGCTCACCCGGGGCCCCTCGCACGCCAGGCTTAGCCCGGAGTCAGAATGAAGTCCCATGGATCGCTGTTGGTGGTGCTGACCCTGATCTCGACGTCGTGCCCCTGGTCGCTGAGCACATTGCCGAGCGCTTCGGCGGCGGCGGGCAGCCACAGCCATTCGCTGGCGAAGTGTGACACGTCTATCAGGTAGGGCCTGTCGTTGACGGCAGCCTCGCGGGCCTCCGACGCCGGATGGTGCCGCAGGTCCGCCGTCAGGTACACGTCCGCGTTGCTGGCGCGAACCTCACCAAACAGCGAGTCACCCGACCCGCCGCACACAGCGACCCGCCGCACCAGGCCGTCCCGGTCCCCGGCCACACGGACGCCGCCGGCCACGGACGGCAATATGCCGAACACCCGCGCAGCGAAGTCGCCCAGCGTCAGCGCCTCCCCGAGATCCCCGACCCGGCCGATTCCCTCCTCCGGGAGCCCGTTCGTGGCGGGGGTCAGCGGGGCCACGTTCTGCAGGCCCAGCGCATCGGCCAGGACGTCCGACACGCCCCCGACGGCGGAGTCACCGTTGGTATGGACGGTCAGCAGCGCGGTCCCGGACTCGATCAGGCGGTGGATGGCCTTGCCCTTGGCCGTATTCGCGGCAACAGACGTCACGCCTTTGAGCAGCAGCGGATGATGCGTGATGAGCAGTTCGGCGCCGGCGTCGATGGCTTCCTCGATCACGTCGAGCGTCGGGTCGACGGCGAAGAGAATCCTGTGCACCTCCGCGTTCGGATGGCCCGCCACGAGGCCCACCTCGTCCCAGTCCTCGGCGAGTGATTCGGGCCAGAGTTCCTCCACCGCCAGGAGGATCATGCCCAGCGTCGCGGCGCCTTCGGCCTCTTCAGTGCCGGCGTCCCCGGCGGGAACGGTGCCGGCGTCGGAACTGGCGCCAGTACTGGTGCCGCTGTTGGGGCCGCCGTTTGTGCCTTCGGCCGGATGAGCTGAAACGTCGGTGTTCACAGGTTCCATACCCTCATTTTTACCCTATCGGGGGTACTTCCCCACCCCGCCACTTCACGGATCTGCCCGGCCGGGAATCATCGGGGCGGTTCAACCATTGAAGAGAGCATGAGAACTTTTGTCCTCGGCGGAGGCTGCTTCTGGTGCCTCGACGCCGTCTACCAGATAACCAAAGGTGTCAGCTCGGTTGTTTCCGGCTACACGGGAGGCCACGACCGCAACCCCGACTACTACTCTGTGTGCTCCGGGACCACCGGTCACGCCGAGGTGGTCGCGGTGACATTCGATGAGGACGTCATCCCGGTGGAGGTCATCCTGGACATGTTCTTCGCACTCCACGACCCCACCACGCTGAACAGGCAGGGCTACGACGTCGGCACCCAGTACCGTTCGTCGATGTTCTATGAGACCACCGAGGAGAAGATCCTCTTCGAGGAGGCGATCGATCGGAACCAGCCGCTGTGGACGAACCCGATCGTGACCGAGGTAAGCCGGCTGCCGAAGTTCCATGTGGCCGAGGATTTCCACCAGGACTTCTACGGCAAGTACCCCGGGCAGGGCTATTGCCAGGTGATCATCAACCCCAAGCTTGCCAAGGCCAGGAAATATTACTCTGCATGGCTTAATGCTTAGCCAGGGTCTGCACGCCCTCGTTAGGCTGACCTCAGCAAACCCACCTCTTCAGACAGGCATACATACATGGCACGGATCTATGACGATGTTACCCAGCTGGTTGGCGGCACTCCGCTGGTCCGGCTCAACCGGCTGACCGAAGGCCTGGACGCCACGGTCGCCGTCAAGCTGGAGTTCTACAACCCTGCCAACAGCGTCAAGGACCGCATCGGCGTCGCAATCGTCGACGCGGCCGAGAAGTCCGGTGCCCTCAAGCCCGGCGGCACCATCGTCGAAGGCACGTCCGGCAACACCGGCATCGCCCTTGCCATGGTCGGCGCCGCCCGCGGCTACAAAGTCATCCTGACCATGCCGGAAACCATGTCCACCGAACGCCGTGTCATGCTCCGCGCCTACGGCGCCGAGATCGTCCTGACCCCCGGCTCCGAGGGTATGCGGGGCGCCGTGGAGAAGGCCCAGGACATCGTGGCCAACACGGAAAACTCCATCTGGGCCCAGCAGTTCGCCAACGAGGCCAACCCCGAGATCCACCGCCAGACCACGGCCGAGGAAATCTGGTCCGACACCGACGGCAAGGTGGACATTTTCGTCGCCGGCGTCGGCACCGGCGGCACCGTCACCGGCGTCGGCCAGGTCCTCAAGGAGCGCAAGCCCGACGTCCAGATCATTGCCGTCGAGCCCAAGGACTCCGCCATCCTCAACGGCGGCGCCCCGGGCCCGCACAAGATCCAGGGCCTCGGCGCCAACTTCGTCCCGGAGATCCTGGACACCAACGTCTACGACGAGGTCATCGACGCCACCCTCGAGGACTCCGTCCGGGTCGCGCGCGATCTGGGCATCAAGGAAGGCATCCTGGGCGGCATCTCCTCCGGCGCGATCGTGTGGGCCGCTCTGGAGCTCGCCAAGCGCCCGGAGAACGCCGGTAAACTCATTGTTGCTGTTGTCTGCGACTTCGGTGAGCGTTACATCTCCACCGTGCTGTATGACGACATCCGCGGCTGAGTCCCAGCCCGCTGTCCCACGATTCCCCTAGAAAGGTCTTTGTGAGCTTCTTCGCAAGGCTTAAGGAAGACCTCGATGCCGCCCGGTCACACGACCCGGCGGCTCGAGGTTCTTTTGAGAACTTCTTCGCTTACTCCGGCCTGCACGCGATCTGGTTCCACCGCGTGACGCACCGGCTCTGGCAGAACCCCGCACTGCGGTTCCCGGCGCGGCTGATTTCCCAGCTGGCCCGGTTCCTCACCGGAATCGAAATCCACCCCGGGGCGACGATCGGCCGCCGGTTCTTCATCGATCACGGCATGGGAGTCGTCATCGGCGAGACGGCCGAGATCGGCGAGGACGTCATGATCTACCACGGCGTGACCCTGGGCGGACGCTCCTTGGCCAAGATCAAGCGGCACCCCACCATCGAGGACCGCGTCGTGATCGGGGCCGGGGCCAAGGTCCTGGGACCCATTACGATCGGCCGGGACTCCGCCATCGGCGCCAACGCCGTCGTGGTCAAGGACGCCCCGGCCGAATCGATCCTCACGGGCGTGCCGGCAACCTGGCGTCACCGCGACGCGCAGCGCGAGACCAAACCCGCCGTCGACCCGGCCGAGTACCTCATCGAATACCGGATCTAGGCAGCCGGAAACCGCTTGTAGATGCTCCAGAGCACGACGTCGAACACCCGGTCCGGCAGCAGGTGCCGCAGCAGCAGGATGGCCTTGGCGCTCCCGCCCACCGCGTAACGCGTCCTGGGCCGCGCCGCCGTGGCGGCGTGGACTATCGCGTCGGCTACAGCCTCCGGCTTCGTCGACGTTGCCGCGTTCTCAGTCGTGGCCAGGGCCGCCGCCATCACCTTGGCCTGGGCCGCGTAGGGCCCCTCCGCGGAACGTGCCAGCAGGCCCTGCGCGGAGATGGCGCCCCACTCGGACTGGGTTCCGGCCGGTTCGATGATGGACACGCCGATGCCGTGCGGCTTGAGCTCGATCCGGAGGGAATCGCTGAGCCCTTCCACGGCGAACTTGGTGGCGTGGTACCAGGCCCCGAGCGGTTCGTACATCTTGCCGCCGATGGAGGACACGTTGATGATCCGCCCGGCGCGGGCGGCCCGCATGCCGGGAATCACGAGCTGCGTCATCCGGGCCAGGCCGAAGACGTTGACGTCGAACTGCCGCCGCCCTTCAGCGAGCTCCACTTCCTCCAGCGAGCCGTACGTACCGTACCCGGCATTGTTCACGAGCACATCGATCCGGCCGTGGACCGACAAAACGTCGCCAACGGCCGCTGCCATCGATGCCTCGTCCGTGACGTCCAGCGCCACGACGTTGACGCCGTGGGCCTTCAGCGGTTCCATCTTCTCCACCCGGCGGGCACCGGCATAGACGGTGAATCCGTGCCCGGCAAGCTTTTTCGCGGTCTCAAAACCGATTCCGGTGGACGCACCGGTGACAAACGCTACTGGCTGGGGCACTGACGGACTCCTGGTGTCGGGGACTGCATGGACCCGGCCCGCCCGGGCTGCGGTGCAACACGAACGGCCGGCACCCCAGAGTATCTGGAAAGTACCGGCCGTTCGGGAGGGCCGAGTGGTTTCCCGGCCCGGCTTCCCTTTGAGTTGCCGCGCCTAGTGGGTGTCCACTGCCTCGATCTCGGACTTGTCCTCGCCCCAGAGGGTGTGGAACGTGCCTTCGGCATCGATGCGGCCGTAGGTGTGGGCGCCGAAGAGGTCACGCTGGCCCTGGATCACGGCGGCGGGCAGGCGCTTGCGGCGCAGGCCGTCGTAGTAGGCCAGGGATGAGGAGAACACCGGAACGGGGATGCCGAGCTGGACCGCCGTGGCGACAACGCGGCGCCAGGCCGGCAGGACCTCGGCGATCGCCTTGGTGAACGCCGGGGCGAAGAGCAGGTTGGCGGGCTTCTCCGCAGCGGCGTAGGCCTTGGTGATTTCCTTGAGCAGCTCCGCGCGGATGATGCAGCCGCCGCGCCACAGCGAGGCGATCTCGTCAAGCTTCAGGTCCCAGCCGTATTCCTTGGCGGCGGAGGTGAGCATGTCCAGTCCCTGGGCGTAGGAGACCAGCTTGGACGCGTAAAGCGCCTGGCGGACGTCCTCGACGAAGCCCTCGGGGACCTCGACGGCGGCTTCTCCGCCGGCCAGGAGTTCCTGGGCCAGCTGGCGCTGCTCGGTCTGCGAGGACAGGGCGCGGGCAAACACCGATTCCGCGATGCCCGACGTCGGGGAGCCCAGCTCGAGCGCGGAGATGACCGTCCAGCGGCCGGTGCCCTTCTGGCCTGCGGCATCGACCACGACGTCGACGAACGGCTTGCCGGTCTTCGCGTCGACGTGGCCGAGCACCTCAGCGGAGATTTCGATCAGGAACGAGGCGAGATCGCCTTTGTTCCATTCGGCGAAGATCTTGGCCTGCTCGGCCGGTTCAATCCCGGCCCCTGAGCGCAGCAGGTCGAAGGCCTCGCCGATGACCTGCATGTCCGCGTATTCGATGCCGTTGTGCACCATCTTGACGAAGTGGCCGGCGCCGTCGGTGCCGATCCAGGCGCAGCAGGGCTTGCCGTCCACGTGGGCGGCGATCTTTTCCAGCAGCGGGCCGAGGGCGTCGTAGGACTCTTTGGAGCCGCCAGGCATGATCGAGGGGCCGTTCAGGGCACCTTCCTCGCCACCGGAGACGCCGATGCCGACAAAGTGCAGATCCTTCTTGGCCAGCGCGGCCTCGCGGCGGCGGGTGTCCTCGTAGTGTGAGTTGCCCGCGTCGATGATGATGTCGCCCGGCTCCAGGAGCGGCTCAAGCTGTTCAATCACGGAGTCGACCGGCTTGCCGGCCTTGACCATGATGAGCACGCGGCGCGGCTTCTCCAGCGAGTCAACGAGTTCCTGGAGCGTTTCCGTGCGGACGAAATCGCCGTCGGTGCCGTGCTTCTCCAGCAGGGCGTCGGTCTTTTCAACGGACCGGTTGTGCAGGGCAACGGTGAACCCGTTCCGGGCCAGGTTGCGGGCGAGGTTGGCCCCCATCACCGCAAGGCCGGTGACACCGATGTGTGCTGACATCAAAACTCCAATTCATTTCTGTGCAACGAGTGCAGTTTGTTCCGCACGACGGCGGAACTCGCTTCTTTGGGATCAGTGGCTGTCAATAAACCATATGTATCTGCGCGGGCTACGGGAAAGCAGCGCCCACGTGGCGGAATACTGCGCGTCATAAACAGTCTATGATTCCCCGTACCCGCCTGCCGGTACCGGCCCCTTCGGTGCCGCGCCACTATGCTTACGACTATGTCAACGAGTCTCCACCATCGTGCCATTGAGCACCTCGGGACCCGCATCGTCGCTGGCGAGCTCCCGGCGGGCCACGTCATGCTGGCCGAGCACCTCGAGGACGAGCTGAAGGTCTCCCGCTCGGTGGTCCGCGAGGCCGTCCGTGTCCTGCAGTCCCTTGGCCTAGTCGAAACCATTAAGCGCGTTGGCATCCGGGTCCTTCCCGCCAGCCGCTGGAACCCTTTCGATCCGCTGGTGATCCGCTGGCGCCTGGCCGGCGCAGGCCGCGGAGCCCAGCTTCGCTCGCTCGCCGAGCTGCGGACCGCCGTCGAGCCCGTCGCCGCGGAACTGGCGGCTCTGAACGCTCCCGAGGAGCTCCGGCGCGAGCTCGTGGAGATTTCCCACGAAATGCGCGACGCCGGCCACGCCGGCGATGTTCCCCGGTTCCTGGAGCTGGACATCCACTTCCATTCCCTGCTGCTGACCGGATCCGGCAACGAGATGTTTGCCAATATGGTGGGGCAGGTCGCGGAGACGCTGACCGGGCGCACCGTGCACGGCCTCATGCCGGACCATCCGCGCGAAACGGCGCTGCAGTGGCATGTGGAAGTCGCCGAGGCAATTGCCGGCGGGAACGCCCCCGCGGCGCGGGAGGCCTCGGAGAAGATCATGAGGGAGACCATCGCGGAGATGGAGCCCGAGTGGAAGAACCAGCCCAGGGTGTTCGTCACTCCCCCGCAGCCGCGCTGAAGTCCAGCAGCACCTTTCCGGATTCGGCGGAATTCCTGGCAACTTCGAAAGCCTCCAGTCCGTGTCGCAGTGCGAAGGTGTGGGTGATCACCGGGTCGGCGAACAACGACCTGTCCGCCAGTGCGCCGATGACGTCGTCGATTTCGTCGTTGAAGCGGAAAGAGCCCAGCAACTCAAGCTCACGGGTAATCGCCAGCGAGATCAGGACGGGCTGGGGACCGGAAGGCAGGAGACCTACCATCACCACCTTGCCGCCGCGGACAGCGCCCTTGATCGCCGAGGCCAGGCCGTGATGGCTGCCGGAGGACTCGATGACAACATCCGCCTCCACCGCTGCGATGGCCTCTGCGTCGTCGCCGTTGAGGACCTCGTCCGCGCCCACGGCCAGGGCTATTTCCAGCGGCCTGGCGTGCATGTCCACGGCCACGATCCGCCGTGCGCCCGAGCGTTTCAGGACAGCCACTGCCAGCGCGCCGATGGGGCCGCTTCCGATTACCAGGGCCGTCTTTCCTGCCGCGTCCCCGGCACGTGAAACGGCGTGCCAGGCGACACTGGCCGGTTCCACCAAAGCAGCGGTCCGCAGCTCCAGGCCGGCGGGCAAGGGGCGGAGCATCCGGGCGGGCAGCGTGGCATACCGGCTGAATGCCCCGTCGGTGTGCGGGAAGCGTGCGGCGCTGCCCAGATAGGTGCAGCCTGGTGAAAGGTTCGGCCGGTCCTCGGGATAACGGGCGGCACCCGGACCCGGTGTGGCGGGATGCACGGCGACGGCCGTGCCGGCCGCGGGACCTGTGCCGTCGGCGGCCGCGAGGAGCACGGTCCCCACGATTTCGTGGCCCAGGATCATGGGAGCCTTGAGGACGGATTCGCCCGCAGCACCGTGCACCCAGTAGTGCAGGTCGGAGCCGCAGATGCCGCCGAACGCCACTTCGACTACAGCTTCATCCGACGCCGGTGCGGGCACTGGAACGTGCTCGATCCGCAGGTCCCCTGCTGCGTGGGCCACCACGGCGGCCGCTGTGGCCGGAAGTCCTGTTAGGCCGCGCATCAGACCACCACCGTCATTCCGCCGTCGATAAAGATTGTCTGGCCGTTGACGAAATTCGAGCCGTCGGACGCGAGCCAGACCGCCGGGCCGGCCAGGTCCTGCACGGTCCCCCACCGGTGCGCCGGGGTCCGGCCCAGGATCCACGAATTGAACTCCTCATCATCGACCAGGTTCTGGGTCATTTCGGTGTGGATGTAACCGGGTGCAATGCCGTTGACCTGCAGCCCCGACCCGGCCCATTCCGCGGTCATGGCCCGGGTCAGGTTCCGGAGCCCGCCCTTGGCAGCGACATAGGGGGCAATGGTGGGCCGGGCCAGGTCCGTCTGGACGGAACAGATGTTGATGATCTTGCCCCGGCCCCGCGGAATCATCCGCCGCGCCGCCTCCCGCCCCACGAGGAACGCGCTGGTCAGGTCCGTCGAGATCACTCGTTCCCAGTCGGCCACGTCCAGCTCCAGCATGGGGACGCGATGCTGGATGCCGGCGTTATTCACCAGGATTTCAAGCGGTCCGACGTTGTCTTCCACCCAGGCAATGCCGCGGGCCGCCTCGGTGTCGCGGGTGACGTCGAAGGCGCAGCTGTGGACCCGCCCCGCCGGGTAGTCCGCGGCCATCGCCGATTCCGCGTCTTTGAGCCGTTCGGGGTTGATGCCGTTGAGCACCACCGTGGCGCCGGCGTCGGCCAGCGCCCGGGCCAAGGCGTTGCCTATCCCGCGGCTGGAGCCGGTGACCAGCGCGGCCCGGCCGGTCAGGTCAAAAAGTCCACTCATGGTTCGCTGATCCTTAGTTCGTCGCTGCTGCCGGGTTGTCCGTTGTGTTTTCTGTTGTGCTGCACGTGGTGATGCCGCTGAGATGCGAAATTGTCTGGCGCACGACGGCGAGGTCCCGGTCTCCGAGTCCTTGCCGCTTCAGTTCCGCGTACAGTTCGACGCCGGCGCGGGCCATCGGCACGGCGGCGCTGACGGCGGCGGCGCTTTCCAGCACAAAGGAAAGGTCCTTGTGCATGAACTTGGCGGGCCCGGTGGGGTTGTAGTCCTTGGCGGCGAGCCGAGGGCCCACGACCTCCAGGACCCTGCTGCCGGCCAGGCCGCCGGCGAGCACTTCGTAGAGTGCCGCAACGTCCATGCCCGAGCGTTCGGCGAGCTCCGCGGCTTCGGCGAGTGCCGCCGTCGTGGTTCCGACGATGAGCTGGTTGCAGGCTTTGGCCAGCGATCCCGAACCCAGCGGCCCCAGCCTGCGGACCGTAGAGCCCATCGCGCTGAAGAGCGGCAGGAGCCTGCGGAAATCCCCTTCCGTCGCGCCCGCCATGATGGCAAGGGTCCCGTCCTCGGCGCCCTGTGTGCCGCCGCTGACGGGAGCATCGACGACGACGGCGTTCCCGCCGCTTGCCCGGGCCACCCGCGCCCCGAAGTCCTTGACCGCGGCCGGCGAGACGCTGCTCATGACAAGAACGGCGGTTCCGGCGACCGGTGGATTTGCGGACCAGCTGGCCAGCAGTGCCGCACTTGAGTCCTCGATGTGGGAGATGTCCGGAAGCATGAAGATGATGACCGGCATGTCCCGGAAGTCTTCGACCCCGGCCACGCGTCCGCCACCAAGGGCCTCGAACGCTTCAAGGGGCGCCGGCGAACGGTTCCAGGCGCTGACGGCCCAGCCCGCCCGGAGCAGGTTGGCCGCCATCGGCGCACCCATGAACCCCAGGCCCACAAAGCCGGCTTCCCTGCCGTCCGTATCCATGCTACCTCACTTCGTCGTGGTTAATCTTTTGGAATCTGTTCAATACCCTAACCTCCATTCAGTATGATGAACACTATGACGCTTAAAACCACCGTCGCGGTCGCCGTCCCCCTCGAAGCAGAGCTTGTCGAGCGCATCCGCGCCGTAGATCCCTCCGTTACCGTCCTTTACGATCCAGGGCTGCTGCCGCCGGAACGCTTTCCCGCGGACCACTCGGGCGATCCGGGCTTCCGCCGGACACCGGAGCAGGAGGAGCGCTACTGGGACATGCTCAACAGCGCCCAGATCATCTACGGGTTCCCCAACGAAAGCCCCGCCGGCCTGGCCAGGATCGCTCGCAGCAACCCGCACCTTGAGTGGATCCATGCCATGGCGGCCGGCGCCGGCGGTGCCGTGAAGGCCTCGGGGCTGGATGCCGAAACGCTGCGGAAGTTCAAGGTGACCACTTCGGCGGGCGTCCACGCTCTGCCACTGGCGGAGTTCGGCGCCCTGGGAATCCTCAACGGCTTCAAGCGCAGCGCGGAGCTCGCGCAGGACCAGGCGGCCAAAGTCTGGCCCGAGCTCCGCACTCCCACGCGCCTGGTCAACGGCTCCCACCTCGTCATCACCGGGCTGGGTGAAATCGGGCTCGAGACGGCACGCATCGCCCGCGCCCTGGGCATGACTGTCAGCGGCACCAAGAGGACCGTTGAGCCCATCGACGGCATCGAGGAGGTCGCGGACAACGACGGCCTCGCAGGCCTGCTGGCCACGGCGGACGCCGTCGTCAACACCCTTCCCGGCACGCCGTACACCGAGCGGCTGTTCACCCGTGAAGTATTTGCGGCCATGAAGCCGGCGACGGTCTTTGTGAACGTGGGCCGCGGGACCGTGGTGGACGAGGAAGCCCTGCTGGAGGCCCTCGGGAACGGCCAGGTCTCGTACGCGTGCCTCGACGTGTTCGCCGTGGAGCCGCTCCCCCAGGACAGCCCCCTGTGGAGCCATCCCAACGTCATGGTGTCCCCGCACACCTCGGCCCTCAGCGCAGCCGAGAACCGGCTGATCGCCGAGCGTTTCTGCAGCAACCTGCGGACGTTCCTCGACGGCGGCGAACTCCCGCACCTGGTTGACACGGTCCACTTCTACTAGGCCCCTGCCAGGCCCTACCGGCTCCCGCAGGGTCCCACAGGGCCCGACCAGGTCCCACAGCCGGCGCCGCGCCGATGCACGAGTTCATTAGCGGATCAGACCGGCACCATGTCAAAGGCGGCAGCGCGGCACCATTTCAAGGGCGGCTTCTCCGGAAACGGAGGGGCCGCCTTTGCGTTGCCGGGCCGGGCGACGCGCATCCGGTTTGGCGACGCGCATCCCGCCGGGCGACGCGCATATGCCTCTCCGCTACGGGTATTCCCTGCATGTCAGATATTTTGCGCGTCGCCCGGTAATTCCCGTGGCGCACAAAAGCCGTGGCCCTTCCTCAGCGGAAGCAGCCACGGCCTTTGGTTGCGCAGGACGGCCGGCGAGCAGCCTGGAACGACTAGCTTGCGTCCTCCGTGAGGAGGAGGTCGCGTGCCACTGTCTCCGGGGTGAAAAACGTAGTGACGAATGAGATGAGGGCAAGAACCGCCGAGTACACGGCGAGCACCAGCCAGGAGTAGTTCGTGGAAGCGAGTAGCGCGGCGCCTACGAGCGGAACCAGTCCGCCCGCCAGGACCGCGGAGAGTTCGCGGCTCATGGCGACGCCGGTGAACCGGTACTGCGAGCCGAAAAGTTCAGGCAGGAGCGGGCACTGCGGTCCGAGCATCGACTGAACCCCAAGGGCGATGCCCACCACCATGACGGCCCAGACAAGCGTCACATTGCCCAGCGTCACCAGATAGAACGCCGGAAACGCGATGAGCGCCTGGAAGAGCGCGCCGTAGCGATAGACGGGCACCCGGCCGAACCTGTCCGACAACGCACCGAACGTGACCACCATGACGGCCGCGAAGCCGGCAGCTATCAGCAGGCCCACAGGTCCGATGAACTTGTCGCCGGGGAATACCCCATCCTTTGCCGCCAGAAAGGCGATGAGGAGTGCGGAGTAGATCGAGGAATTTCCGTTCTCCCCCATGCGCAGGCCGATGCCGATCAGCACGTTCTTCTTGGAGTGCTTCCAGAGTTGGCCGATGGGGTTTTTGACCACGCTCTTGTGCTTCTCGAGCTCCTGGAAGACCGGCGTTTCCTTCAGCCGCAGCCGGATGAAGACTGCCACCGCTATCAGGATAACGCTGGCCAGGAACGGCACGCGCCACAGCCAGCCTTCGAGGACGGCCTTGTCAGCCATCGCGATGAGGGCAAACGTTCCGGCGCCGAGCAGGGTGCCCAGCTGGATGCCGACGAACGGGAGCGAGGCGAAGAAGCCACGACGGCGGCGCGGTGCGACTTCGGAAATCAACGTGGTGGCGCCCGCCTGCTCCGCGCCGGCACCCAGTCCCTGCAGGATGCGCAGGGTCACCAGGAGGACTGCGCCCAGCATCCCTGCCTGTTCGAACGTCGGCAGCAGGCCGATGGCGAAGCTTGCGGTACCCATCAGGCCGATGGTGAGGAGGAGGACCATTTTGCGGCCGAACCTGTCGCCGATGTGGCCGAAGATCACTCCGCCAAACGGCCGCGCGGCGAAACCCACCCCGTACGTGGCAAACGAGGCGATCAGCGCTCCGTCCTCACCGAGCGGCTTGAAGAACAGCGGGCCGAAGATCAGGGCCGAGGCCAGGCCGTAGATGTAGAAGTCGTAGTACTCCAGTGCGGAGCCCACTGAACTGGCAAGAGTTGCCCGCCGCAGCTGTTCCGGATCGACGACGGCGTCGTCCGCTTCAGTCAATGGCTTATTAGTACTAGTTGTCACAAGCACTCCCTCAAGAACACTCCAGACCCCCGTTGGCCTGGTGGGATAGGAACAACCCCTGAGGGATCGGTCACCATGCTGAACAGCGTACAACATAGTGATCGGTTAGCCAATGAGTTATCAGATTTGAATTTCCGTACGCACCCGGCTGGTTGCCGGCCCGAGCCCTACCCCATGGGATTCCCAAGGGACCGCGCCAGTTCCTTGAGCTCCTTCACCATCAGGGCGCCCTGCTCTTCCGTGTAGGTGGCCTTCAGTGCGGTAACCGACAAGCCCAGGCTGGGCCCGTGCGCACCGTGCGTTGGTACCGAGACGGCCAGGCATACGACGCCCGTGGTCGATTCCTCATCCTCGAAGGCGTAGCCCTGCTCCCGGATGACGGCGAGTTGTGCCTTGAGCTCGGCTCCGCTCCGGAGCGACTTCGGAGTCAGCACCGGAAGTTGGGCATCGTCCGGGAACATCTCGGCGATGTCGTGGTCGTGCAGCCGCGCAATGAGCGCCTTGCCCACGGCGCAGAGGGACACCGGCATCTTGTCCCCGATGTTGGAGGTCAGGCGGACGGCGGGGTGACCCTCATAGCGGGCCAGGTAGATCACGTTTGTTCCATCGAGCATCGCAATGCGGACGGTTTCGCCCGAGAGCGTGGGCGCCTGCTCGCAGAACTGGTAGAACTCCTGGACCTCGTCAAGGCGGCTAAGGTAGGCCGCGCCGAGCTCGACCAACTTGCGTCCGAGCGTGAACTCGGCACCGTGGCGCTTGATGAGCCTGGCCTCCTCCAGCGCAAGCAGGAGGTTGGACGTTGATGATTTTGGAATTCCCAGCTCCCTGGCGAGGTCACTCAGCGTGAGGCGCCCGGTCGCGGAGGCTGCAAGGGCCTCCAGCACGGCCGCGGCGCGGGTTACCGCGGGTGCGGGCGAGGCGCTCCCCAGCCCGTCAGCGGTTCGGGGAACTCGGGAATCGGCCATGATTCTCCTTCAGGTATCGCGCACGTGCCGCCGGCAACATTTCAATGCCGTTCATTCAGCTGAACAGTAACCATCATAATGTCTAGAGCGCCAACCGCGCCCGGAGGGCTGCCATCGACTTCGCGCAGCCTCTCGATGCCGCCGGATGCCGTCAGGCTGCGGCCACCACGGGATTCGTAAGCTGTCCGATGCCTTCAATGTGGCAGGTGACGGTGTCACCGGGAAGGATACGGGCGCATTCGGCAGGGAAGCCGGTCAGCAGCAGGTCGCCCGGATGAAGCGTCATGAACGACGTCACATAGACCAGAATTTCCTCTACTCCCCAACCGAGGTCAGCGGAGCTGGCCGCCTTGAGCTCCGTGCCGTTGTGGGTGATCCCGATCGCCAGGTCGGCGCCATCCAGATCTGTGACGATCCACGGCCCCACCGGGGTGAACGTATCCTGGCTCTTGGCGCTGATCCACAACTCGTCGGTCTTTTGCAGGTCCCTGGCGGAGACGTCGTTTCCGATGGTGAAACCGAGAACCGCGGACCGTGCATTGCCCAACGTCAGCCCCCGGGCCCGGCTCCCGACGACGATCGTCAGTTCTGCCTCCGGCTCGACGCGTCCTACGCCTGCCCCGAGTTCTACGGCATCTCCCGGCCCGACAACGCTGGTCGACGCCTTGTGGAACGCCTGGGGAGGGAGATCGCGGCCCGTCTTGCCGGTGTTGTGCGCCATGCCCAGGACATTGGCCGGGACGCTCGGCGCCAGGAACGTGAACGAACTTTCTTCAACCGCGGCCCCGAGCTCCCAACCACTGCGGGGTGGGCTCCCGGCGTTGGCCAAGGAACCGGGGAACGGCGTGTTGATCACCGTCCACGTCTTCCCCGCGTCACTTCCGAACTCCAAGGCGTCGTTGGCGACGAAGAACTGCTCAGACCCCGAAACCGGGGAGAGGGGGCGGACACGGGCAATGCGGCGGGCACTCGCTGTGGTCATGGTGACATCCTAGGTGCCGGGCCGGGGCGGGAACTGAATGTGTCCGGCTGGCGCTTCGGGTCCGCACGCCAGTCCGAAATCGTCGTGGCAGAGAGCACCTCCGTTCCGTCATCCCGAGCCCCGGAGGGACCCGTGCGATTGCCGGACGCATGTAAGCCAAACCGCAGACTCTGCCCGGGGGCGGCCCAGAGTTTTGGGTCAAGCCACGTCTGGACGCGGCTCCTTCCAAGCACTTTCAATTAGGCCATCGAATGGCTATTTCGGCTGGCCAGAACGGGTGCCCGCGTGTTTCACATTTCCTAATATTCACGGTATATTCGTTACAAGCCTTCCACCGCGGCATCCCCCAATAGTCGCGGTGGAAGGCTTTTCCAATGCCCGGACGCAATGCCCCAACTTTTCGTCGCTCTTGCCACGTCCGTCCCGTTGGCTCGTACCGTGCCGCGCACCTACGTCCGATTCCCTTTGTTGCGGCCAATTCCCCCGCTCAGCGCAATTTCCTGCGCCGGGGTCCGGCCAGTTCCGCCGTGAGCTTTGTTTCGCGGTCAACGCTCCAGGAGCGTCGCAACACTCCTTCAGGAAGCCGTTCCTCCGCCTACGCGGCGTCCGCGATGGCCCCGCGCAGGCGCCAGCCCCCGCCCAGGCCGTCACGGATGAGCTCCATAGTGGTCAGGGCCGATCCGTTGTTACGGCCCAGCCTCGCCTGGACCTGCCAGACCTCAACGTCGACCCGGCTGAGCCCTTTCGGCATCCTGCGCTCTGCTTCCCACCAGCTCACCCGCTCAAACCAGCGGACGGGCTCTGCCCCCACGGTCCATTCACGGCCACCGCGGACCACCGCCAGGGGTCGCCCGCCGGGTCCCGTCTTCAACATCACATGTTCCATGCCCGTCACAGTAGGGCTGGGCCCTGACACTTTTGACGGCGCTCCCACCAAACCCTCATCCACCGTTGCTGACGGCACTCCCGGCTGGGACCCCGGGCGGATCTAGGGGATGGTACGGAGATGGGACGCACTACACCCAGAATGCCAAGCGTGCCGTCGCGGAGTTCGTGGCTGCCTGGCCCGGCTGGGACCTGCCGACACTGACGCCGTACCAGACGGTTGCAGCGACCACTTACACCCCGTCTGGGGTCTACGTGGTGCTCTCGCCTGACGGGACGAATACCGGCTGACGGTAGCGAACGGCGGAGCACTCACGGCGACCGCCATATAAGACCGGTTAAGTTCCCCAGCTGAAACGCCCCAACCTCCGTCACTGGCGGGTGGGGCGTATCGCCTAGTGCCGGGTGCGACAGGCTAATTGGCGGTGAGATCGTTCCGGAGGCTCACAGGAGGCCCACCCAGAAGCTTCCCCAGGAACGTCCTGATACCTGCTAAGACGGAAACGTATTCAACAATCGTTAGTTCCGGAGATCTTTCAGCTGCACTCATCAGGGCTGTGAGTTCTTGGATCTCAGATTCCGTAGGCTGAGGCTCTCTACGGCTGACTCTGTATGGGCTTCGTTCCATCAGCGGAGACTACGACCCAGGAACGAACGGTGCACGAGTAGTGGTTACCGGCATTTCATGACGCCGACCACTCGCTATCGGATAGGCAAGTCGGGATAAGATCCTTTATCCCCGGCAATCATCTGGATACGTGACTCGCCAATGCGCATATGATCCATGCATGGCCCCTGAAGGCAATAAACCAGTTTTTCGCACTCGGGAGGAAGTGGCCCCTGAGCTAGGCATGTCCAAGACGGAGCTTCGTCGGTACTGCCGTGAATCCGGCCACTGCACCCGCCTCAGCAAGAACCGCATCATGCTCCATGAGGATGATGTCAAGCACCTGATCAAATGGGTGCGGGAGCGCGGGAATTCCGTCGGCAGCTGGGCGGACGAACCCGAACCAGACCCGTTCGGGTGAGTCCTCCGCAGGGCCAATGAGGCGGGTTAAGTTCCTCAAAAAGACTTCCCCGCTCTCCATCATGGGAGGGCGGGGCGTTCTCTCGTCTTCACATTAGCTCCGGCTACGAACCCATCTTGTCGATGTACCGCGGACAGAAGGCACCAACGGCCGAGCCATGGATCGAAACCGGCAGTGGCACCGTGTAGTCCACACCCGCAGCAGCCTTGAGTACGTACTGGTTGATGTCGCTGCCCTTTGCGCCACCGTCGTACATCTTGCAGAAGCCTTGGCCGATTGTGACCGGATCGGCGTCTGCGGCAGCTTTGAGGCCAGCCTGATCCTTGCGGACACCTTCGAGGTAGATGGCGGTGATCTGCTCGTCCCTGGTTGCCTGCTTGGTCGCCATGGCCGGCGTGGGCGATGCACTGCTCGCCGGGGATGAGGGACTGGTGCTTTCTGTCGCGACGCCGGTCGCAGACGCGGTGCTTTGGGCCGCGACACTGCAGCCGGTGAGCAGGAGTGCGGATAGCGCAAGGAGCGCGAGTGATTTGTTCATGCGGTTCCGGAATTTTTCAAGCTGAGCGGTACCAGCGGGAGTTAGGCGGCTGACTGTTCGGCGTTTTCCTTGGGTTGGTTGATCCACGCCGGTCCTGGGAGTGCGAGGATCTKGGGATCGGTCGTGGTGGTGAAGCGTTCGGGGTGTTTCGCCCGGGCTGCGGCGAGCGTTGCCGAGCGTTCTTTGGCCACGGCGGCGGCATGGCCGTAGTGGACGTTCGCGGGTGTGTGGAAGCCAATGCCAGAGTGCTGGTGGTGATGGT